>NZ_VMMH01000003.1:0-261881 GCF_013277115.1 Streptococcus sp. 714 | reverse complement strand
ACTCTTCGAAAATCTCTTCACATCACGTTAGCTTCCATCGGCAACCTCAAAACTAGTGTTTTGAGCAACCTGTAGCTAGCTTCCCAGTTTGCTCTTTCATTTTCATTGAGTATAAACTAATGTCAAGAAAAAGTCATTCTCTCTGACCATCTCTTTGAAGCCTTACAAGACATCTAGGGACCTGCATTTTTGCCTCTTCAAAAAAAGCCCCATACTATCTGGAGTTCAGGAATTCCTGTTACAGATAGTATAGAGCTCAAACAGCAGTTACACGACCGTGACTGCCTTTCTATTCTTGCATGGCATAACCAACACCACGCACGGTTTTAATGTAGCTTTTTTGACCTTTTACATCAAGCTTGCTACGTAGATAACGGATATAGACATCCACGATATTGGTTTCGGTCGCACTTTCATACTTCCAGACACTTTCCAACAACTGCTCACGAGTCAGAACTTTCTTGCTTCCCATTAGAGTAGCCAAAAGGTCATACTCACGACGAGTCAGAGCAATCATCTCCTCGCCACGATAAACGGTATGATGTTCTACATCCATACGCAGATTGCGGTAAGAAGTTGGAACCTTCATCTGACTACAGTGTTGGTCGATAAAGTCCCGACCTCGGAAAATCGCTGAAATACGAGCTACCAGATTCTCAATAATAACTGGCTTATAGATGTAAGAAACGGCAAAGCGTTGGATTGCCTCAAGCTGATCTTGCAATTCTTCACGATGGTCCAAGACCATGATCACTGAAGCTGGCTTAGTCCGACTCAGCTTATCTGCAAAATCCTGAGCTGTCATATCCCCCAGTTGAGCATTCAATAAAATCAAGTCATAGTCTGTCTGAAGAGCCATGGAGAGGGCTTTTTGCCCCTCCTCAACCTGATCAACTCGGTATTGCTCTTTTTGGAGTTCCAAACTTAAAAAGTGAGCTAGATTTCGTTCTTTCTCAAGTAATAAAATCCGTTTCCCCATGGCAGACCTACTTATTTTTCGTCATACCAAGAGTAGTGGAATGTTCCTTCTTTGTCTTTACGTTGGTAAGTGTGGGCACCAAAGTAGTCACGTTGCGCTTGGATTAAGTTAGCTGGAAGGTCAGCTGAACGGTAGCTATCAAAGTAAGTAATAGCTGCTGAGAATGTTGGCACTGGTACACCAGCTTGAACAGCAAGAGCTACGATATCACGTACTGCTTGTTGGTACTTAGCAGTAACATCCAAGAAGTACTCATCCAAAAGAAGGTTAGCAAGATCTGCATCACGGTTGTAAGCATCTGTAATCTTTTGCAAGAAACGAGAACGGATGATACAGCCATCACGCCAGATAGATGCGATGTCTGCAAATGGCAAGTTCCAGTTGTTTTCTTTAGAAGCTACACGCAATTGAGCAAAACCTTGTGCGTATGAAATGATTTTTGAGAAGTAAAGAGCTTGACGGATTTTTTCAATCAACTCAGCCTTGTCTCCTTCAAATTGGAAGGCAGCTGGTTTTGGAAGAACCTTGCTAGCATGTACACGTTCTTCTTTGTAAGTTGAAATGTAACGTGCAAATACTGACTCAGTGATGAGTGACAATGGCACACCAAGGTCAAGTGATGATTGGCTAGTCCATTTACCAGTTCCCTTGTTACCTGCGGCATCAAGAATGTAGTCTACGATTGGTCCATCTTGACCTTCATCGTCTTTACGGCTCAAGATATCAGCTGTGATTTCGATCAAGTAGCTGTCCAATTCACCCTTGTTCCACTCAGTAAAGATTTCAGCCATATCTTCTGCAGAAAGGCCTAGCAAGTGTTGCATCAAGTCATAGCTTTCTGCGATCAATTGCATATCACCATACTCGATACCGTTGTGAACCATTTTCACATAGTGACCAGCTCCATCAGGACCGATGTAAGTCACACATGGTTTGCCATCTTCTGGTGCTTTAGCTGAGATTTCTTCAAGAACATCCGCAACCAATTCGTAGGCTTCTTTTTGTCCACCAGGCATGATAGAAGGACCCTCAAGGGCACCTTTTTCACCACCAGAAACCCCAGTACCGATAAAGTTGATACCTGAGTTTGCCAATTCTTCGTTACGACGGATGGTATCTTTGTAGAAAGTATTTCCTCCGTCAATCAAGATATCACCTTTATCAAGGTGTGGAAGAAGGGCTTGAATTGTAGCATCTGTACCAGGTCCAGCTTGAACCATCAGCATGATACGACGAGGTTTTTCGATTGAGTTTACAAAACTTTCAACGTCATAGCTTGGTACAAAGTTCTTTTCAGGATGGCAAGCAATCACATCTTCAGTTTTTTCTTTACTACGGTTGTAGATAGCAACTGTGTAACCACGAGATTCAATATTAAGGGCAAGGTTACGACCCATTACGGCCATACCTACGACACCAAAGTTAGCTTTTGTCATTTGACACTCCTCTTGTTTAATTTGTTTTATTTTATCATTTTTACTTTTGAAAAGAAAGAATTTTGTAACGACTGCTTAGTAGTCCAAGTCATCCGCATGTCCAGAACCATTTCCAACAAAGTAACCTGTCTTACAGTTAAGGGTAAAGAGATAGGTTCCGTCTGGCTTGTAGAGGTTGTAGTAACCATTGCCATTAACGATATTGACACGTTCAAGGATGTATTGGTTACCAGTGATATAACCACGTGAACGTGAAGTCGCTAGAATTTGTTCCAAGACACCATCAGCAAAATCCCAGGCAGAGTTGTTACTGTCATCCACAGCCGATTGATTGAACGGCACACGGCTTGAAGCTCTTTGTAGGTTAACTCCAGAACTTGATAGACCGCCATGGCTATCATCCCGCGCAGAAACTGAACTATTTGTTGAGGCGCTTGAAGACGGACTAGTGTTACTTGTAGTACTCTCTGTAGAAGAATTTGCACTTGCTTGACTAGAACTGCTGGTTTGACTTGAGCTAGAAGTGCTTGTCTTTTGACTCTTACCAAGGCTGATAGCCTTATCTAACACTTTGTCAATCTCCGTATTCCCTGTTTTAATATCTGTAAATTTAGCATCCGATTTGGCTTTGGCATTGGTATCCAGAACACCATCCACAATAGCTGGTTTTTCAAATTGTGCATTGACTTCTTGGATGGCCTTGATTTGCGTTTCTAAGCTGTCATATTTCGATTTAGCAAGCGTATATTCGCGACTACCTTCTAGCTTATCAAGTAAAGTCTTCAGTTGACTCAGTTTATCAAACTGGCTATTCTTCAAAGTTGTTTTATTGCTATCTGTATAGAAGGCATCGTATAAATTATTAAATCCTTCCGCTTCTGCCTGCGAGTTTGTGGTTGATTGAGAAGTTTGGATTTCCTTGGTCGAACGAGCCACTTGACTATAAACATAATAACCAGTTCCAATAACAAGAATCCCTACCGCAGCTAACAAGCCATAAAGAATCTGTTTCTTAACGCTTTTCCCATCTTCACTATCCACCATTGGATACTCTGTTTCGACTGCCTCCTCAGTGTCAAATTCCTCATCAAAAGGAGTTTCTGTCACTTGTGTAGATTCTAAGTCATCAAACTGGATGAAATCATTCTCTACTATCGTAGGCTCAACAGCTGTCTCTTCCCGAATCTCTTGGATAAGATCATCCAAACTCTGCGTTTCGACTAATTCCTCCTTTTTGTATTGGCGAGTCGCAAACTTATCCGCCTCAATTTCATCTTTGTGTTGCTTGACATACTTATCTAAAATGGAGTCCTCAGGCAAGACCCCTGCTTCTACTTCTTCATTTTTACGAATAGCTTGACCAACTGTTAACTCTTTTGCTTCATCAAAATCAAATCGCGGTTCTTGTCCTTCATTTTTATGACGATCCCGTCTCTTCTTAGTCATGAGTTTACCTTCCTACTTTACTTCTTGGCGTTTGACACGCTGCCCAAAATATTGATACAGGTCCACTTTCAGGGTTCCGTTATACAGTTTACGCTTCTTGTCCGCTTGGCTACCATACTTGCTTTCAAAGGCTTCATCACTAGTTAGGATAAACTTGCTCCAAGTTTTCAGCGGTGCAAATACTTGCCCCATCTCAGCATAAAGCTTGGTCACCCCTGCATCATCTGATAAACGTTCACCATAAGGCGGATTGGAGATAATCACACCGTTGATTTTATCAGAACGCAAATCCTGCACGCGCATCTGCTTAAAGGTAATATCTCCTGCAACACCAGCTGCCTGAGCATTAGCCTTAGCAATCTCCACCATGCGAGCATCAATATCACATCCCATAATATCCAGTTCCAATTCACGATCCACCTTTTGGGCCGCTTCTGTGCGCACTTCTTGGATCAAACGATCACTGACCCAGTTCCATTCCTCAAAGGCAAAGGAGCGACGAAGTCCTGGAGCCATCTTTCGAGCAATCATAACAGCCTCAATACAGAAGGTCCCCGAACCACAGGTCGGATCAATCAAAGGCTTGTCTGGGAACCAGTTAGAAAGTTGCAAAATGGCTGCCGCCATATTTTCCTTGATAGGAGCGCCACCTTTTTCCGTACGATAACCACGTTTAAAGAGGCTAGATCCTGTCGTATCAATCATGACAGTTGCCACATCCTTTAGAATAGAAACCTCAATCTTAAACTCTGGGCCATTCTCCATCAGAGGAACACCTTCTGGACGGGCATAGTGTTTCTGCAATTTCTTAACAACAGCTTTCTTAGAAATAGCCTGAACACTCGGTTCATTATGTAGTTTAGATTTAACACATTTGGCTTTTGAAATCGGGAATCGAGCTCCAAGTGGTAAATAATTTTCCCAATCTAAGGCGAATACTCCTTGGAACAGCTCTTCAAAAGTCTTGGCAGGAAAGGTTCCTACGATAATTTTGATACGATCTGCTGCTCGAAGCCAAAGGTTAGTTTCGATAATAGCTCTCACGTCTCCTTGAAAACGAACACGTCCATTTTCAACTTGGCAGTCATAACCCAACTCTCGCACTTCTCTTCCCACTACAGCTTCCAGACCAGCTGCCACAGTTGCAATTAAATTAAATTCTTTTTTCATGTTACAGTCTTGCAAGACCTTTCTATTGTACACTTTAAAAAATGAGGTTGAGAAAATTTTCTCAGCCTCAACCTATATGCAATTTTCTATAAGCCATGTTTTGTTCCAGAAGTGACTAGGACCACTTCCTTCGATAATCATCTGTCTACCACTAGCAGCTCTAGCTGATAGCAGTCAGAGTACTACGTTCGTTTCCGTGCACTCCATGCCCCGACCAAAATTTGGGTTGCTAGCTTGAGGGGTTTACCGCGTTCCACTCTCTCCGTTTCCAGAAAGACTCCGTCACTGTGGCACTTTCAAGCCTACTCTGACCTATCCAAAGACTTAGCCATTTCAACTGCCGTAACGATTTCTCGTTCCTAGGCTTATGGTTTCGCCTAGCACAAACACTACAGGCATCACAGCCTGTGCTAGCATGGACTTTCCTCATGAAAAGCAACTCTCCTCACGCGATTATCCAAAAATTGCACTTTTTAAATAAGCTCTTAAAATCCTGAGTTATCTAAAATTTGTTTACCAAACACTTCTTTTTCAAGACGATTCAAACGTTTTAAAATATCAAAGTTCGTCATAGAACTTGTTGTTGCCGCTTCAAGAGGTTCTGTTTGAACTGGTGAAGGTTTTGGTTTACGAGCTAATTCTTCCTTCAAATCCGCAATTTCCTGACGAAGTGACTTGACCAAGGTAGCATAGGTTTCATAGTCCTTGATGACATCGTCCAAAAACTCATCAACTTCTACCTTACTATACCCACGGACTTCACGTCCAAACTCTTGTTCAAAAATATCTTTCGCCGAAAAAATAATACCTGCCATGTCTCTCTCCATTCTCAGTTGCTAGTATTATTATATAAAAAAAGACAAACAAAAATCAAGGTCAAAGCTTCAATTTTCGGAAAAATTTTCTGCAAGTTCATTTAGCTGATCAAATGTTAGTCTCTTTATAAAATAGTCTTCCTGCTCTTTCATCATTTGGTAAATATAAGCTAGTCTCGTTTCATTTTCCTCATCATAAAAAAGATAAGAACTATTCGTATTTTCCAGTAAAAACTGCTGGTAATCTCTTAACTGCCCCTTGTGTTCATAACGAGGATAGGCATATTTGACAAAGTCTACCTGCTTAAAGCGGCTCAGTTTCATCTGATTACCTTCATTCCAATTTTCCCCATGTGTTTCAAAAGCAAAAATGGTGGCCAAGTGGAAACCGTATTCGGTCTTCATTTCCTGAGCAACCTCTAAAACCCAATATTCAAAGCCCAAAGTTCCGGTAAATACAAGCCAAGTCACCCCATCTTCTGCCATAGCTTCTAAATCCCTACGTATCGCTTTTTTAATCAATTTAAGACGAGGATCCTTGTCCGAAAACAAACCCAAATCAAAAGCAGAATATCCTAAAACCAAAGCTGTAGTCATTTTTAACCCTTTCTGTGTAAAATTATGGTATAATAGAGTGATGTTATTGTACCAATAAGGAGAATTATGGTCAACTATCCTCATAAAATTTCATCACAAAAAAGACAAACATCGCTTTCTCAACCCCAAAATTTCGCAAATCGAGGAATGTCTTTTGAAAAGATGATTAATGCTACCAACGACTACTATTTGTCTCAGAGCTTGGCTGTTATACACAAGAAACCAACCCCTATTCAAATCGTACGAGTGGACTATCCACAACGAAGTCGTGCCAAGATTGTTGAAGCCTATTTTCGACAAGCTTCAACGACAGACTATTCTGGCGTTTATAAGGGATATTACATCGACTTTGAAGCCAAGGAAACAAAACAAAAACGTGCGATTCCGATGAAAAATTTCCATCCACATCAGATTCAGCATATGGAACAAGTCCTTGCCCAACAAGGAATCTGCTTTGTCCTTCTTCACTTTTCTTCTCAGCAAGAAACCTACTTATTACCGGCATATGATTTGATTCGCTTCTATCATCAAGATAAGGGGCAAAAATCAATGCCACTTGGATACATACGAGAATACGGTTACCAGATAAAACTAGGGGCATTTCCACAAATTCCCTATCTCGATGTCATCAAAGAACATTTACTAGGTGGTAAACAAGATGAATAAATACATTCTTATGCGAATATTAAAGTATACTGGAATCTTTTTCCTAACTCTCTTTATCGCATTATTTCTATTGGGTGGGGGTGTTTTCCTCTATTTTGTAAGTAAAGCTCCAGCACTATCAGATAGTAAATTAGTTGCAACAACTTCGAGCAAGATTTACGACAATAATAACGAACTCATTGCCGATCTGGGCTCTGAACGCCGAGTAAACGCTCAGGCCAACGAAATTCCTACTGATTTAGTCAAAGCCATCGTGTCTATCGAGGACCATCGCTTCTTTGACCACAGAGGGGTAGATACGATTCGGATCATGGGGGCCTTCTTACGTAACTTACAAAGTAACTCTTTACAGGGAGGATCAACCCTAACCCAGCAGTTGATTAAGTTGACCTATTTCTCAACATCAACTTCGGATCAAAATATCTCCCGAAAAGCACAAGAGGCATGGTTAGCTGTCCAATTGGAACAAAAAGCTACCAAACAAGAAATCCTTACCTACTACATCAATAAGGTCTATATGTCAAATGGTAACTATGGTATGCAGACAGCAGCCCAAAATTACTACGGAAAAGACTTAAAAGACCTCTCTCTACCTCAATTAGCTTTGCTAGCAGGTATGCCACAGGCACCCAACCAATACGATCCTTACTCTCATCCAGATGCAGCGTTGGACCGTCGTAATTTGGTTCTTTCAGAAATGAGAGGACAAGATTACATTAGTGCTGAACAATATGAAAAAGCTATCAACACACCTATCACTGATGGTTTACAAAGTCTTAAGTCAGCTGCTACTTATCCAGCGTATATGGATAACTATCTAAAAGAGGTTATTGAACAAGTAGAGCACGAAACGGGATATAATCTTCTTACTACTGGAATGGAAGTCTACACCAATGTAGACAAGGACATTCAACAACGACTTTGGGATATTTACAATACAGATGAATATGTCTCTTATCCAGATGATGACCTTCAAGTAGCCTCAACTATCGTAGATACTTCCAATGGTAAAGTCATCGCCCAACTTGGAGCTCGTCACCAAGCAAGCAATGTTTCATTCGGTACTAACCAAGCTGTGGAAACCAACCGTGACTGGGGATCAACCATGAAGCCAATCACTGATTATGCCCCAGCCTTAGAATACGGTGTATATGATTCAACTGCAACTACTGTCCACGATATTCCTTATAACTATCCTGGAACAAGTACCCCTGTCTACAACTGGGATCGAGCATATTTTGGTAACATTACTCTGCAATATGCCCTTCAACAATCTCGTAACGTACCTGCTGTTGAAACACTAAACAAGGTTGGTTTAGATAGAGCTAAAAACTTCCTAAATGGTTTAGGAATCGACTATCCTGTAATGCACTATTCAAATGCTATTTCAAGTAATACAACTGAATCTGGTAAACAGTACGGTGCAAGCAGTGAGAAAATGGCTGCGGCTTACGCTGCATTCGCTAATGGCGGTATCTACCACAAACCAATGTACATCAATAAAATCGTCTTTAGTGATGGTAGCGAAAAAGAATTCTCTGACGCTGGCACAAGAGCTATGAAAGAGTCTACTGCCTATATGATGACAGAAATGATGAAAACAGTCTTAACATCTGGAACAGGTTACAATGCCTACCTTCCTGGAATCCCTCAAGCAGGGAAAACAGGGACTTCCAACTATACAGATGAAGAAATCGAAAATCATATCAAGATGAATCAACTTGTAGCACCAGATGAAATGTTTGTAGGTTATACTCGTAAGTATTCAATGGCCGTTTGGACAGGTTATACCAACCGTCTCACTCCTATTGTAGGTGATGGCCTCACAGTTGCTGCTAGAGTCTATCGTAGCATGATGAGCTACCTTGCTCAAAATAACCATCCTGGAGATTGGACAATGCCTGAGGGACTATATAGAAACGGGCAGTTCGTATTCCTAAACGGAGCAAGAAATACATGGAGTACTCCTGATACACAACAAACACAATCAGAGGTAGAGAATCCCTCTACAACAACTGAAAGTTCAACTACCCAAGTAACACCTACTCCTGGTCAACAATCAAATAATCCTGCTCCAACAAATCCAAATCAGGGACAACCTGGCCAACAAATCCAACAGCAACCACAGCCCCCCCAAGTTCAACAACAACCACAACAGTAAACGAAAATCCTGAGAACTAGAAATTCTCAGGATTTTTATATAGTAGATTGAAATAAAATGTGAACAAATTGATTAGGAAAGTCAAACTCTACTCTTCGAAAATCTCTTCAAACCACGTCAGCTTCACCTTGCTATATATATGTGAGTGACTTCGTCAGTCTTATCTACAACCTCAAAACAGTTTTTTGAGCAGTCTGCGGCTAGCATCCTAGTTTACTCTTTGATTTTCATTGAGTATAATTTCTAACAATGTTCTAGAAACAATGGTGTAGTATTGTAGACTCAATAGGCTGTATTATTCTAGATTCAACTCCCTCTACTAGAAAGACATATAAAGGAGTCGGCTACAAACCAACTCCTTTACCTTTATTTCACATGTTTTGCAAGTTCTTCTTGCGCTTTTTTATTAGATTCTTCTTTTTCTTTCATCCATTTATCTTGGGCTTTTTGGTATTCCTCTACAGTGACTGCCTTGTCTTGAAGTTCAAGGTATTTGTAGCGGAGCGGATCGCTTGTCCCCTTGTTACCTGCGAAAGCGAAAGGTAAAGTAAATGGTACCATCTTAGACAAGATTGGACGACCAGTTTTAGAAGTTGTTGGGATGACTAGGGCACTATCTGTCAACCAAGCTTGAGCTTCGGCATACTTGTTATAACGTTTTGTCACATCTGTAGTTTCTTCCCCTGCTTCATTGACCATTTTATCATAATCATTGAGACCAACCTTCTTAGCCGCCTCATTGTCTTTTCCTGAATCAAATCCTAGGTAAGTTCTCGTATTTTCTCCTACAGAAGGCTTGATGATGTCAAGATAAGTTGATGGATCTGAGAAATCTGGTCCCCATCCAACGTTATCAGAAATATCCCAATCCTCACCAGCAGCAGTTTGTGCAAATAAAGTTACATTAAGCACTTCATCTTTTTGTAATTGTTGGATATCAATAATGACATTATCAGTTCCTAAAGTCGCTTCCAAGGATTGTTTCATAGATTGGACGCGCTGAACTTTTGTAGTTGCTGTTTGGTCAACAGGCATATCGAGGTGAATTGGGAAGGTCACGCCTTCTGCCTGTAAAGCTGACTTGGCTTTGGCAAATTCTGCCTTGGCTTTTTCTGGATTGTAAAGACCATCTTGTGCATCAGCAAGATTAACATCCTTCCATTCATCCCCGTAAGTCACCAATTTTTCTTTGACCATATCGCCAAAGTTTTTACCATCTGCTTGAACAAATGTTGGTGGAACAAAGATATTACGTAAGATTTTGCTTGCTCCAGTTTGTCCATTCAGCTGAGAGGCATAGGCTGTACGATCAAATCCAAAGGCAATAGCCTGACGAAAATCCTTGTTTAAGAGAGCCTTTTTAGTAGATGTCTTTTGTTCTTCACTAGTCTTAGAAGTATATTTATAGGACTGACGGTCAATGTTTGTTCCTACTACATAAGTCGTAGAGTCCTGTTGCGTATAGACAATATTGTCCTTCATCTCTTTCTCAAGCTCTGCGAAACTTGCACTTGTTGGATAGAGACGAGCTGCTGAAAGGCTACCGTCTTTAAAGTTTTCTGCAGGTTTACTAGTATCTTGACCGTCCCAGAATGACAATTTAACTTTGTCAATATGGACATTGTCCTTATCCCAGTAGTTCGGATTCTTCGCAAATTCAACAGCAGATTTGGTTACAATAGATTTCAACAAATAAGGACCATTGTACAAGATACTGCTTGGATCTGTTGCTTTGGCAAAATCATCCCCTTTTGAGTTCAAAAACTCTTCATTAACTGGTGCCAAGACACCCATTGTTGTTTTAGAATTCCAAAAACTTTCAGGTTTGTTCAATGTGTATTGAACTGTTTGATCATCAAGTGCTTTAATCCCAACTTGAGAGAAATCTTTATTTTCCCCTTTAGCGTAGGCATCCAAACCTTTAATCGAATCCTGTACCAAGTAAAGGGCTTCAGATTTCTTATCTGCCGCATATTTAAGACCTGTTACAAAATCTTGAGCCTTAACAGGAGCATACTCTTCTCCCTCAGATGTGTACCACTTGGCATTCTGACGAATCTTATAAGTATAAGTCAAGCCATCCTTAGAAACTGACCAGTCCTCTGCCATTGAGGGAATAAGGTTCCCGTATTTATCGTTTTCCAACAATCCATCAATCACATTACTAGTAATGTCAGCAGTTGCTGCCTTACCAGTTGTTAAATAGTTAAGATTATCTGGGTCGGTCTCGTAGGTAAAGGCGAAGGTCTGCTCACCTTTAGCACCAGAACCACCAGAACAAGCCGCTAAAACACCCGCTGCTAATAAAGTGACTCCCGCAAGAGCCAATACTTTTCCTGTTTTCATAGTCTTCTCCTTTATTTTTCTATCCATTATAGACCCTTTTTCATGTTCTGTCAATAGAATTTTCTGAATTTTAGAAAATTATTTTTTAAACAACAACTTTGCAAAAATATGAATAATATCAAAAAATCCCTCAACTACATTACATAGTCAAGGAATTTTTTATACTATTTCTAAATAATAACTGGGAGCTAGTTTTACTTGTTTAATCTAACTCATTTCTCACACACTGTAAGGCTGC
The DNA here is from genome assembly GCF_013277115.1 of Streptococcus sp. 714. Classification (GTDB taxonomy): domain Bacteria; phylum Bacillota; class Bacilli; order Lactobacillales; family Streptococcaceae; genus Streptococcus. Next base: position 250,027 of record NZ_VMMH01000003.1, on the reverse strand, counting down.
TCCAATTACTTGGTGCATATCGTAATAACGATAGTGTCCTAAACGGCCACCAAAGATAACATTGCCTTGCTCATCAGCCAATTTTTTATATGATTTATATAAATGATTATTACGATCATTATTAACTGGATAATAAGGCTCATCACCTTTTTCCCATGTTTTAGAATATTCTTTAGTAATGATAGTCTTTGCTTGATTTCCAAACTCAAAATGTTTGTGTTCAATAATGCGAGTATATGGGGTATCAGCATCTGTATAGTTCACAACTGCATTTCCTTGGTAATTCTCCATATCCAAGGTCTCGCTTTCAAAACGAAGACTACGGTACTCTAGTTCTCCCAACTTATAGTCGAAAAATTCATCAATCATACCCGTAAAAACAATCTTAGGAAAATCTTTCAGATATTGCTCTTTATTCGCGAAGAAATCAACATTTGTTTCTACATCAATGCTTTCATGATCCAACATTTTTTCAACTATTTGAGTATATCCACCAATCGGAATCCCTTGATAGGTATCGTTAAAATAGTTGTTATCGTAGGTCAGGCGTACTGGCAAACGGCGAATGATGAAGGCTGGAAGTTCCGTAGTTGGCTTGCCCCACTGTTTCTCTGTATAGTCTTTGATTAATTTTTCGTAGATGTCTGTACCTACAAGAGAGATCGCCTGTTCTTCCAAATTTTCAGGAGTTTTGCCATTTAAAACAGCACGTTGCTCATCAATCTTCGCTTGTGCTTCTGCTGGCGTTACAACTCCCCAGAGTTTATTGAAAGTATTCATATTAAAAGGAAGGTTATAAATCTCTCCCTTATAGTTTGCAACAGGAGAATTTGTGTAACGGTTAAACTCTGCAAACTGATTTACATAATCCCAAATCTCCTTATCAGAAGTATGGAAGATATGAGCACCATACTGATGAACTTGAATTCCTTCCTCTTCACGAGTATAGATATTACCCGCGATATGATTTCGTTTTTCAATGACTTTTACTTTTTTTCCTTTTAAGGCTACTTCATGGGCAAAGACTGCACCAAAGAGACCAGCACCAACAACAAGATAATCGTACATCTTATGCTCCTTTGAAGTTTATTATCTGCCTCTTTTATTAGACTAGAAAATCATTCCACTACTTATCTCACTTCTTGTTTGTAAAATTCTTTCAAGGCATCTTGCCAAGTTGGAATGACAAATCCAGTAGCTTTAGCTTTAGTCAGGCTCATCGTTGAGTTTAGCGGACGTTTAGCTTTTGCTGGAAATTGACTGGAATCTACTGGCTTGATTTCCACATCTGTATCTTTCAAAATTTCAACTGCAAAATCATACCAAGTTGTGTCTTCTGTAGCATCATTTGACAAATGATAATAACCAAATTCCTTGCGGTTTTCAGCTAGGTAGGTCATGAATTCAGCCAAGGTACGAGTCCAAGTCGGACGACCGTGCTGGTCATTTACAACTGTTAAAGTCTTATGATTTTTCGCAAGATTTTGCATGGTAAAAACGAAGTTTTTGCCATAATTTCCAAATACCCAGGCAGTACGGATAATATAGAAATTAGATACATGCTTCTCAACTAACTCTTCTCCCATACGCTTAGTGCGTCCATATTCTGTCTGTGGATCTGGTCGGTCATCAACTTCCCACTCTTGTCCAACTGGTTTCTTACCGTCAAAGACATAGTCAGTAGAAATATAAACTAAAGTCGCACCATGCTTTTCAGATGCTTTTGCGACATTTTCTGTCCCCGTCACATTGATGGCAAAATCCAATTCTTTCCCTTCATCCTCTGCTGCATCAACAGCGGTGTAGGCTGCACAGTGATAGACTAAAGTTGGTTTCACCTCTTCAAAAACCTTCTCAACCATTTCTGCATTAGTAATGTCCATCTCAGCCACATCTACTGCCACATATTCTTCATTACGTTCATCCAATAAATAACGAAGTTCAGTTCCTAATTGGCCTTTTGCTCCTGTAATTAAAATCATCTATAGCCCTTTCTAATATGTAACTCTTTCCAATATAGCAATAAAAAGCAGTTATTTCCTGCTTTTTATAATGTAATAATCTCCTGAGTCTTAGCATAATTGGCTTCAACAGCTTCTTTCTCTGCTTTCCACCATTCTTGATTATCTGCATACCACTTGATTGTTTCCTTGAGTCCAGCTTCAAAGTTAGTAAATTCTGGTCTCCAACCTAATTCATCACGGAGTTTGCTTGCATCAATCGCATAACGAAGGTCATGTCCTGCACGGTCAGTCACATGATCATAGGCATCCGCAGGTTGTCCCATTTCCTTAAGGATAAGTTCCAAAACTTCCTTGTTGTTCTTCTCGCCATCAGCCCCAATCAAGTAGGTTTCACCGATTTGACCTTTTGTTAAGATTGTCCAAACACCTGAAGAATGGTCATTGGTATGAATCCAATCACGAACGTTCTTTCCTTCACCATACAGTTTTGGCTTAATTCCACTTAGGATGTTGGTAATCTGACGTGGGATAAATTTTTCGATGTGTTGATAAGGACCATAGTTATTTGAACAGTTAGAAATCGTTGCTTTGACTCCAAAAGAACGCACCCAGGATTTGACAATCAAGTCTGAGGCAGCCTTGGTTGATGAGTACGGAGAACTTGGATTGTATTTTGTTTCAGCAGTAAATTTCTCACCTGGACCTTCACCATGACCTGGTAAATCCTCACGTAGAGGGAGATCCCCATAAACTTCATCTGTCGATACATGGTGGAAACGAATATCGTATTTACGTGCAGCTTCCAAAAGAGTATAGGTTCCGATAAAGTTAGTATGAATAAATGGCGATGGATCATTGAGTGAATTATCATTGTGACTCTCAGCAGCATAGTGAACGATAGCATCTGCTTGAGCTGCCAACTTGTCTACCAACTCTGCATCCGCAATGTCCCCAACAACTAACTCAACACGATCACCTAAAATTTCCTCAATATTAGCGCGGTTCCCAGCATAAGTCAATTTGTCTAATACTGTCACATGAACATCTGGAAAATTCTTGTAAACATAGTGGACAAAGTTGGAACCGATAAAACCAGCTCCACCTGTCACGATAATTTTTTTGTATTCAGTCATATTCTTTCCTTTTTACAAATCTTCTTTTTTCAAAGGTTTTACATCCTTAAGTAGTGGATGATTTTTATCTGCATCTGAAACCTCTGCTTCTGCAAGATTTTCCCATTCAATGCCAAGGCTTGGATCAGCATAGTTTACAAAGGCATACTTGGGTTTGAGTTCAAGAGCCCAGTAGTCATTGACCAAATAACTATAAGAAACTGTATCTGATAGGACTTGGAAACCATTGGCCACACCTCTAGGAACAAAGATTCCCTTACTTGCATCAATTACTGTCTGATAGGTATTTCCGAAAGTTTCGCCCTCGCGTAGATCGACCCAAGAACCCAGAACTTTCCCACCATCTGCTACAGAGATGTACTTATCCCAAGGTTCTGCGTGGAGGCCACGGAGAACATTTTTACGTGAGAAGGATACATTGTTTTGCAATTTTCCTTCTGCAAAGAAAGACTCTGGAAATCCAAGTGGGAGCATTTTTTCCTTTTGGAAATTTTCTTTAAACCAGCCACGATTATCACCATGAACAGGGATATCAAACTCCAACATACCTGGAATTGCATCAACCTTGCGTGCTGCAAGCATCTTTCCGAAAAAATTATCTGTCATCTATGCTTCTCCAATCAAACGGAGCAGATACTGCCCGTATTCATTTTTCTTAAGTGGTTGAGCTAAGGCCAATACATCTTCTCGACTGATATAGCCCATGCGATAAGCAATTTCTTCCAAGTTTGCTACCTGAACATTTTGCATCCGTTGGACTGTTTCGATGTACTGTGAAGCCTCTAGTAAACTTTCATGAGTGCCAGTATCCAACCAAGCAAAGCCACGTCCCATAACCTCAACCGATAAATCTCCACGATCTAGGTAAGCCTTGTTGACATCTGTAATTTCCAATTCACCACGCGGGCTTGGTTTTATATTTTTGGCAATCTCTACTACATCATTATCGTAGAAATAGAGGCCTGTAACTGCATAATTTGAACGAGGATGTTCTGGCTTTTCTTCGATAGAAATGGCGTTCATGTCTTTGTCAAACTCAACAACACCAAAGCGTTCTGGATCCTTCACGTGATAGCCAAAGACAGTCGCTCCTGAATCCTTGCTTGCTGCCTTTTGTAGCATTTTAGAAAGGCCAGGCCCATGATAGATATTGTCGCCTAAGATCAGAGCAACGCTATCATCACCAATAAATTCTTCACCAATAATAAAGGCTTGTGCCAAACCATCTGGACTTGGTTGCTCTGCATAAGACAATTGAATCCCAAACTCAGAGCCATCTTGAAGAAGCTCTTTGAATCGATGCAAATCCTGTGGAGTGGAAATAATCAAAATATCCCTAATCCCAGCCAACATCAATGTTGAAAGTGGGTAGTAAATCATCGGTTTATCATAAACCGGCATAAGTTGTTTTGATGCAGCGCGAGTCAAAGGATATAAACGTGTCCCCGAACCACCTGCTAGAATAATACCTTTCATAGTAGGGTACCTTTCTTTATTGTTTTAGATTCAATTCCTATTAATTGTATACTGCTCTAAAATCAAAATAATCGTCACAGTTTTTCAAATTATTATCTAAAAACACAGACAAACTCTTCTTTATCTATAAAAATTCACTTATTTCATATTATATTTAGCATAAAATGAAATAAGCGAATTCTACTTTGTTTGCATACAATTAAAAATCAATTCCTAAGGATGTTTCAAATAACTGTGTAAGAGGCATAATTTCACCATTTCTTAGTTTTTCAATGCTAAATTACATAGTAATCAGAGATCCATTAAAAATCTCTAACTTCCTCATCGTAAAAAAATGACAATGAGATACTTATTGATTTCAATTAATTAACAGAATACGAACTAGACAAGTGAGTGCGCCTCCTTAACAAACACTTCCAAGCGTTTACTTTCCTCATTCAATCGTCGTAATCTACGACTTACATCATCAGATAAGTTATACTCACCATTTAAAATAGATAAAATATGTTGTTTTTCTTCTTCAGTCTTCTCTTCAATAAGTACATCTTTAAAAATTACTGCCATTATTATCACCTCACTGCAATTGTTAAAGTGTTGTTACTTTATTCTATCAAACATAAGGCGCAAAAACAAGCCATAATCCGATAGAATGGCAATCCCCTCTACTGTCAAAGAAGCCATTTCTATCGAATTCGTTCAATTTTATTCCTGTTCTATTAAGAATTGATTATTTTATTAAAAATATACAATTCAGCTTTTCCGCCAAACTATTTTATCCACTATCCCTGTATAGCTCTGTATTATCTTAACAACTTTAGTAGAGACATTTTCCTCAACATAGTCTGGTACAGGTAAGCCAAAATCCTCATCTTCTGCCAAGCTAACAGCAGTTTCAACTGCTTGAAGAAGAGAATTTTCATCAATACCTGCCAAAATAAATCCTGCCTTATCTAGGGACTCAGGGCGTTCTGTACTTGTACGAATACATACAGCTGGGAATGGATAGCCTTGACTAGTAAAGAAACTACTTTCTTCTGGTAAAGTTCCTGAATCAGATACTACAACAAATGCATTCATCTGTAAACAATTATAGTCATGGAATCCTAGTGGCTCATGCTGAATCACACGTTTATCTAGTTCAAAACCACTCTCTTGTAACCTTTTCTTTGATCTAGGATGGCAAGAATATAAGATTGGCATATTATACTTTTCAGCTAATTTATTAATTGCTGTGAAGAGAGAGAGAAAATTTTTATCTGTATCAATATTTTCCTCACGGTGAGCTGAAAGTAGGATATATCCTCCTTTTTTCAATCCCAAACGTTCATGGATATCTGAAGACTCAATGGCAGATAAATTTTTATGTAACACTTCTGCCATAGGAGAACCAGTTACATATGTGCGCTCTTTAGGTAAACCACACTCATGCAGATACTTACGAGCATGTTCAGAGTATGCTAAGTTAACGTCTGAAATAATATCAACAATCCGACGATTAGTCTCTTCCGGTAGACACTCATCCTTACAGCGATTGCCAGCCTCCATATGAAAAATTGGAATATGTAAACGCTTGGCAGCAATAGCTGATAAACAAGAATTTGTATCCCCTAAAATCAATAAAGCATCTGGTTTAATTTGATTCATCAATTTGTATGAAGTATTAATAATATTCCCTACAGTAGCACCAAGATCATCTCCAACAGCATCCATGTATACATCTGGAGTATCTAAACCTAAATCATCAAAGAAAATGCCATTTAAATTGTAATCATAGTTTTGTCCAGTATGTGCCAAAATAACATCAAAATACTTTCGACATTTAGTGATAACACTACTTAGACGTATAATCTCTGGACGTGTTCCCACAATAATCAATAACTTAAGTTTGCCATTATCTTTAAAGTGAATATCACTATAATCTGTCTTAATTTTCATTTATTTCTCCACTTGTTCAAAAAAAGTATCTGGATGGCTAGGATCAAATGACTCATTAGCCCACATGACAGTAACTAAATTTTCTGTATCAGAAAGATTAATAATATTATGTGCATAGCCCGGTATCATATGTATCGCCTCAATCTTATCGCCCGACACTTCAAAGTTCAGAATAGGATATTCTTGTCCGTTTTCATCCAGCCCTATCCTACGCTCTTGTATTAAAGCACGACCAGAAACAACCATGAAAAATTCCCACTTAGAATGATGCCAATGTTGGCCTTTGGTAATGCCAGGTTTAGAAATATTAACAGAAAATTGACCCGCATTTTCTGTTTTTAATAGTTCCGTGAAACTACCTCGTTCATCTATATTCATTTTTAGAGGGAACTTAAACTTATCTACTGGTAAATAAGATAGGTAGGTAGAATACAATTTCTTTTCAAAAGATCCTTGAGGAATTTCAGGCATAACTAAACTATCAGGCTGTTTTTTAAATGTTTCTAATAGAGCTACAATCTCTCCTAGGGTTGCACGATGAGTCGTTGGTACATAACAGTAGTTTCCTGATGGGCTAGGTAAGATTTGTAATCCATCTAGATTACAACGATGAGGATTTCCTTCCAATGCAGTTAGACACTCTTGTATCAAATCATCAATATACAGCAACTCCAATTCTACACTTGGATCATTTACTTGAATAGGTAAATCGTGAGCCAGATTATGACAGAAAGTTGCTACAGCAGAATTATAGTTAGGGCGACACCACTTCCCATAAAGATTTGGGAAACGGTAAACTAAGACAGGTGATCCCGTTTTCTTTCCATATTCGAAGAAAAGTTCTTCCCCTGCTAGCTTAGATTGTCCATATACAGAGTTCGAAAATCGGCCTTCTAAGCTAGCTTGAGTAGAACTCGAGAGTAGAACAGGACAAGTATTTTCATACTTTTCTAAAATTTCTAATAATCTACTTGAAAAACCGTAATTTCCCTCCATAAATTCATCAGGATTCTGTGGACGATTGACGCCAGCTAAATGGAATACAAAATCGGCCTTCTTACAATATTCATCTAATAAAATCGGATCCGTATCACGATCATACTGAAAAATCTCTCCAATCTCTAAATTAGGACGAGTTCTATCTCGTCCATCTTTCAAAGCTTCCAGAGTACAGATAAGATTTTTTCCTACAAATCCTTTCGCTCCTGTAATTAAAATATTTTTAATCATGCCCCCTCCTTGTTTTATATGCTATTTTAATAGTCAACTTTCTCGACAATACATGATACATTATATATCCTTGATAATTTTAATGTATCTTAAAAGATTTTACATATCTTCATCTGCTACCATATCACGAATTGCTGTCTGTATTTCATCTAATTCTAGCAACTTTCTTTTAACTTGCTCTACATCCATCAAATCAGTATTATTACTATTGAATTCTGTCAACAAATTTCTATTCGTACTACCATCTTTGAAATACTTATCATAGTTAAGATTACGATTATCACTAGGAACTCTATAAAAATCACCCAAATCAATTGCATTTGCACACTCTTCATTAGTTAGTAGTGTTTCATACATCTTTTCTCCGTGTCTAATACCTATAATCTTAATATCTTGTTTTGAGACAAAAATTTCTGATACAGCCTTAGCCAAAACTTCAATCGTACATGCTGGTGCTTTCTGAACTAGTATATCTCCAGATTTTCCTTCTTTAAATGCAAATAAAACTAAATCTACTGCTTCTTCCAATGTCATGACAAAACGTGTCATGCTAGGTTCAGTAATTGTAAGATCATTTCCTTGCTTAATCTGCTCAATCCAAAGAGGAACTACAGATCCACGGCTACACAAAACATTCCCATAACGAGTAACACATATCTTTGTATGCTCAGGATTTACCGTCCGTGACTTAGCAACAGCAATCTTTTCCATCATAGCCTTGGATGTTCCCATAGCATTAACAGGATACGCCGCCTTATCTGTAGAAAGACAAATAACTTGCTTTACACCCGCTTCAATAGCTGCAGTAAGGACATTCTCAGTTCCCAAAATGTTAGTTTTTACTGCTTCTACAGGGAAAAATTCACAAGAAGGTACCTGTTTCAGAGCAGCAGCATGAAAAACATAATCCACACCATGCATAGCATTTTTTACCGAAGCTAAGTCACGCACATCTCCGAGGTAAAAGCGGATTTTCCCAGCCACTTCTGGTACTTTTACCTGAAACTCATGACGCATATCATCTTGTTTCTTTTCATCTCGCGAAAAGATACGAATCTCTGAGATATCTGTTTCTAAAAAACGCTTGAGAACTGCATTCCCAAATGAACCTGTCCCTCCTGTAATTAGAAGAGTTTTTCCTGTAAATTGTGACATATTATTTTCCACCTTTGGTCTTGTTTAAATCTTCTTTAATTTGTGTAGTAGAAATTTCTTCAGTACGAGGTAAATATACTACTTCTACGCCCTCATCTTTCAAAAAATCAAACTTACCTTCCCAATCATCACCAATAACAAAGATATCAGCATAATACTTCTTTACATCTTCTCGTTTTTGTTCCCATGAAATCTCAGGAATTACCAGATCTACATAACGAATAGATTCAAGCAAAATTTTACGTTGTTGATAATCAAAATATGAAATCTTATCTTTTTGAAGATTAAATTCATCAGTAGATAGAGCTACTATTAAATAATCTCCCAAATCTTTAGCACGCTTCAATAAATTGATATGACCGTAATGAAGTAAATCAAAAGTCCCGTAAGTAATCACTCTCTTCATTTTTCTTCCTTTCCATATATTCCTAAATCAATCAAATATGGTCTATGCCCAACACGTTCTTCTAAAGGTGGCAACTTCATGTACTCACCATAATGTGTAGTCAAGTATTGATGAAAATCACCAGGTAATAAAATTATGATTTCCTCGAATTTATGTTCAACTAGGGGATATAGTGTTGTTTTTAAAACATACTCTACATTTCTTACCGGAAAATCTAAACAAGCAAATGCCGATTGATTTGTTCCATTATATAATCTAGAAAATTGATCAATTTTTTTGAGTATTAAACTTTTAGGAATTAATTTTAAGCTATAATGAATACATCTCCTTAGAATAGCTTTTAAACCTTGAATCAAATTCTCAGGAGCCTTAGAAACAGTTGGTAACATCCTCATCACATATAACTTTTTATAAAACTGTACAGCTTTAAATTGTCTCTCATTTTCTATCTCATTGTCTGGAACCTCGTCAAATGGAAAAATATCTACATAAATACCACTTTGTGTTTTTAAATTTCTTTGGGCATACTCTAAGAACAAAGTTCCTTTTAACATTAGTTTACTGTAAGAATAGGGTGATCTTCTATCAGAGGAGGGTGATTGTAAATAAAACTCTTCTCCTAAATACTGTTCAGCTACTCTCAAAAAGTTATCATAATTCTCACGTGTCATACCAACATCAATATCGTCATCCCATGGTATAAATCCTCCATGACGTATTGCTCCAAGAGCACTTCCACCAATTAAAAAATACTCTATATTTTCTTTTTTACATATTCGAATAATTTCTTTTAATATTTTGAGTTCAAGCTTCTGAATCATATCTAATTCATCTGCGCTGTAATTAATCATTTAAATTTCCACTTTCTAAAGAAATAGCTATACCGTATTTCTTTATATTTTTATATTATAGACCACTCTTGTAGTGTTTGCAAAGTACAGACATAAAGAATATAAAATCAGTTAAATAAATTTGGCAAAAGTGCCTCATAAAAATAAAGGACATTTTCTCTTAGATACCACCAAAAACAAGTAGCACCTAAAACTCCGAAAATAATATAAAGCCCACTCTTTAATTTTATAAATGATTGTTGCATAAATGGTTGTAAAGCTGCAATAGCTACAAAATTTAAAACAACAGTAAAAATTAAATAGCGAGTAAATGCTGTACTAAACATAATTAGTGGTAAAAAAATTGTACTAAAAAAACTATGTTGATACACCAAGTTTATAAAATTGGTCACTTCCTGAGGGACATTTGAAACTGTTTTTGCAATCTTTTTGAGGTTAATACTAATTAGTAGGTTGAAAACATAGTAACTATCATACAATATAAAACCAAGACGAGTCGATTTCGCTGTATAATACATAACACGACTTTTAGTGGCCTCGCTCCCTAGCAGTTCAAATATTTTAGTCAAGTAGCTAGAATTATTACCTACCAATAGATTTGTCACAATTAAGACCGTAGATATAAATACCAATGCCCATAGCATCTTACTAGTATTTTTTTGTCTATAAAAAATAACAAATGGTAAGAAATAAATAATAGATCCATGAAACAGAAACGCTATGAACATCAATCCTATGAATATGAATCGATGATTTTGTGAAAGATAATAATGCGCTATAAGTGCTACACTAGCTGCTAAAAAGAATCTTAGAACTTCTAAAGTATAAAAGAAATAAAAAAGAGATAGCAATAAAATTAGAAGATTATAATTACAATGCAATTTTTTAGCAACAAAATAGAAACATGCTGAGGAGAATAGAAAAATACATGCTAAAAAAACTTGAAAAGAGATGGAGTGATGTGAAAACCAATCTGCAAAAAAATTATACGCATGGTCTGAAAAATACAGACTACTTTTCCCTACAGCATATCTTGCACGATAATGAGTTAAATCTGAAAATCCTTCTCGGATATTTCCTGCATAGATAAAAAACAAAACTAACCAAGATAAAAATGCTAGAAAATTTATACGTATCCTATTGACTACGACTAATAGATTTGTTAAAAAACTTATATAAAATAAAGCTGAAATCATCTACTTTTTTTGAATCCTTTCTTTACAAAATCTAATGCTTGAAAAACAAATACATCTCGCGTCAACAAGCTCAAGCCAAAGTAAACTACTATCCCAAGAATGATTTGCTTAATAGTTGTTCCATAATTTGCTGGATATCCTCTGAAGGGAACAATAATAATTATCCCCATTATCATAGAATAAATAAGATATTTAAACAATGACTTCAAAATAGGTAAAACAGGTATATCCTTTGACATTATATAGTATTGCACTATAACAGAAGAGGTAAGTGATACTATAGTTGCTAAACAAACACCTACTACTCCAAACATTGGAGCAAGTAACAAATCTAATAGAATATTTAAAATTGCAGCTAAAGTATTAGAAAAGAATAAGACTTTTGTTTTATTAACTGCAACAAAATACTGACTACCTGAGACTCCTAGTAAAGCATTGCCAACAGCAATAGGAGCAAGCCATTTAAGAGCATCTATAGATGGCATAAAACTTTCGCCTAAAAACCACGGAACAAAAGTATCTGCAATAGCATAAAGGCCAATCGACAATGGAACAGCTAAGAACAAAGAAAATTCAGCTGCAGTTATCAGATACTTTTTCATATTTTCTAACCGTCTATTACGAAATTCATTTGCTATTCGGGGCATCATAACAGAATTTAATACTACTATTAAAGAGAGTGGTATCTGTATAATCTTCTCTGCATTACTATAGTAAGAAACATTGCTGATTCCCGAACTTAAAGAGCCTAGAACAATTTTATCAGCAGATAACATAATTTGCATGATGATACTTGGTAAAAATAGTTTGAGACTCCCTAAAATAATCTCCGTAAAACGATTAATATTTATCTTTGGTCTACTAATAAACATCCTTAGTTGACTATAAGCTGATAAATTGGCTACTAAAACAGAGAGACCATATATGAGCACATATAGAGCTAGATCTGTTTCGCTTTTTACAAATAAGAAGGTCGCTATCGTAAATAATAACTTAGCAATAATGTTTTTTAATACAACATACTGCATTTCCTCTAAGCCACGATAGAACCACGTACAATCAAGAATAGACCCAAAAAGCCAAATGGAAAAAAGTTGAAAATAAACTTGATAATTTGAATTTATGTTAGAAAAAATGTATAAGCAGAATAGTGAAAAAAATCCTAAAATAATCTGAATAGCCAAAATACTCCAAAATGTCTCTGATAGTTCCTCTTTATCATCTCTAGTATAGGCACATTCGCGATTTCCATAGTGACCGATACCTAGTAAACCTAAAGTATAAATCAAAGTAACGATTGAATTGGCATAATCGTAAATTCCCAACTGGTGTGCGCCCAATACTCTAGCAACATATGGAGTAATCAATAGTGGTAATATTAAAACTACCACTTGATAAATTAAGTTATATAGATAATTTTTAGAAATTTTACTCAAAACTCTTCTCTCTCATTATTTTTTTAAAAACACTAATATATCTGATATTAAATTGCGGAATGTAGGATAATAAGCATAATACTTCAATTGGAAATGAACTATTTGCATAAGAGTACCATCTTTTAAAATCTCTCTACGTCTCTCAAGAACCATTGCCATATTTTCAAGTTGAGAAATTATTTTTATGTCTAAATGTTCTTTACGAGCCACATCAAGTAAGAAAACTGCAATTTGATAACTCGTATCCACTTCAACAACTCGCCGTTCACGATTAAGAGATTGCTTAGGAGCAGAAGCACTTGTTTCGTGGCGACGAAAATGTATTAAGCGTTTTAAGTATAGATATAGAGTTCCTCTTACCATAGCTAGATTCCATAAAATATTATCATGGCCAAATCTATCTATATCATACTTTTCTAACAGAACTATCAACTCACGCTTAACTGCAAAAGTACATCCTGGTCTCATAACAGAAATACTCTTGTTTTTTAACGAAAACGGGACTACAGCACCATTATCTAACTCAACATCCTTAATCTTGATTTTATCATTTCTACCAAAATCGAGAATCTCATAGTTACTAGCTAATAGTTCTATTGACGGCGATTTATGAAACTCTTTTACCATCAGTGAAATTTTATCTTTATTCCAAATATCATCTTGATCACAAAGAAAAACTACATCTCCTGTTGTCTTTTGAAGCGCTTTTCTAAAGTTTTTTCTCCAACCTATATTAGATGAGTTTTTTATCAATACCCAATTATCAAGATGATACTTCTGAATATACATATTAAGTAAATCAACTGTATTATCTGTTGAACAATCATCAACAATAATAACTTCATCAGCCATTAAACTCTGAGTACGAAGCGATTCTAGCTGCTCTAGCAAATAATCTGCTCCATTATAGGTTGTCATTGCAATAGATATCCTCATTTTTCCTCCATAAATTTCAAATGCTCTTCAACCATTGTTTCGATAGTGTAGTTTCTAATAGTAGATAAAGCATTTTGAGATAATTGAACTCGTAATGAGTCATCTTGTAATACTTGGCTTAACTTTTGAAAAATAGCTTTCCAGTCATCAACCCTATCAATAACATATCCATTATAACCATTCGAAACAAGTTCAATTGCAGCAACACATGCAGATGTAGAAATAACAGGAAGTCCCTGCGACATTGCCTCGTTTACAACAAGTCCCCAAACATCCGACTTTGTTGGTAAAACAAATATATCAGATAGCTTGTAGTATTGTTTCAGTTCAGATGTCTGTAAAAAATCAATAAAATGAAAACGGCTATCTTGTCCAATAAGATCAAGTAAGTATTGTTTGTATTCACTATCAGGACTTGGCCCTACAATCAAACATTGTATATTGTCTGCTAAATTCTGAACAGCCTTGATTAGAACATCCACACCTTTACCAGGGATGATTCTACCAACAAATAAAATTGTTTTTTTAGTTGGACTGAATCCCAGTTTCTTTCTTAAAAATTGTTTTTCTTCCTCATCGACAATTTGATATCGTATGTCTTTCTCTGATAAGGAAGTAAATGAATACCGATAAATATTTTCTTTATTCACATGATAATACGCTAAGAAATCATCACTGGACTGACTAGGACTAAAATAATAGCAGGGTTTCGTAAGAATAAATTTTTTAAACTGGTATTTTAAAAAGTTCTCGCTTTCTGGTATCTTACCGCCATCAATTTCTAATATAAACGGTATCTTAGAAAAAACACACTTTAAATAACCAAATAATTCTGTTCGATAAGAATAGTTAGTCAAAAAAATATAGTCATACTTTTCAGGAATTAAATACTGGAATATAGCTGAATTTAATTTCTTCTCATCAATATTACCTTCACTTAAAAAAATGGCGGTAAAATTTTTAAAAGTCTCACGGTAATCAAATCTAATATCTTGAGCTCCTGTTGCTTCGAAAATAACAGTTAAATCCACAAATTTCCCAAGTTGATTATAGAAATCCACACGATAAGGCGATGGAATATTAGTTACAAATAATACTTTTTTCATGATTTATCTACAATTCTTTCATAAGTTTTTGTTAACTTATTAACCATATCAGACAGGTTATAACCCTTAGCAATAATTTTATCAACTGCCCCAGTATCCCGTCCTTTGGTCTCCAAAATCGTTTCACACCAATATTTAACTGTTTCATCCAATGATAAAAAACGTATATTATCAGTTAAATTAATCTCACTGGGAAAATTATCAGAAACTACTAATGGTAAACCGTTGATTTGCATCTCTAGCACAGCTATACCAAAACCTTCAAAAAGAGATGGGAAAACACCTACATCAAATACATTAATCAATTTGTTTACATTAGAAGACTCACCTAAAAAACTAATCTTATCCAATATTCCTAATTGATTTGCTTGCTTTTTAATAACCTCTTCCAATTCTCCCTTACCTATGAGAACAAGATGAGCATCTTCTCTTTCATTGATAACTTCCGCAAAAACTTTAAGAAGAAAATCATGATTTTTCTGATAATCAAATCGTCCTACATGACCAATAACAAACTTATTTTCTAAATTTAATTCCTTACGCAAATCTTTAGATAATTGTGGACTATAGATGAACTTTTGAACATCAATAGCATTAGGAATAACTTCAAAAGAGTGATTACCATACAACCACTCTCCTGCTTTTTCCGAACAAGCCCATAGATGAGTAGCATATTTCGGAATTTGCTTCTTGAATTGGTCATTCAAAAACCTCTTCAATAAACTTTTGTTTGTATAGTTTGTATTATGGCAATGTGAAATACGAATAGGAATATTACACTCTTTTGCAATAGATAAAATTGTACTATTTCCTGCATCAGCATGCGCATGAACTACATCATATTTTCCATTCAGCATAATTTGCTTAATTTGACGATAATTTTTTAAAGGATTCCTTCCTCTGGCAGGAACTCTAAAGATTTTACCTCCAAGATTTAAAATATCTTCATCGCGTACACCTTTGGACAATGTATGGACTAAAAAATCAATTTGAATGTTTTCAGAATGCATTTTTTCATAAACATTCATCATAAAGGTAGATACACCGCCTCTATCCATAGTCCCGCCGTTAACGTATAAAATCTTTATCATATCAACTCCAGTTCCACTAGTATAAATTGAGTATATTTTCTACAAAATACTCTTTTGACAAATTAAAATTAGGATTCCTTTTACATTGACTCACTTCTTTTAGGGATCCTAGTATAGAAGTAACAGTTCTATCACTACACACTATACCGTACATATGTGTACTTTCTATACTCCCCCCAGTTGGGTAGCTCACAACTGGTGTCCCACAGGCAATAGCTTCTAAATTAGTTGTCGGATAATTATCCTGTGTTGTCGGGTTGATAAATACATCTGCCAACGTGTACCAAGCAGAAAGTTCTTCCACACTATCTGTTGTGGTCAGACCAATAATCTCTTTAGGAAGTTTATTCAATTGTTCTTTTGATAATCCTATCAAAACTAATTGTTGATAAGATTTTAGCTGTGTAGATAATTCTAATAGATCATCCAAGCCTTTACGCTGATCCCAGATAGAAGCCACACCAAGCAGTACCTGTTTGCCTTCTAAGCTAAATTTTTTTCTCAATTCCTGAGCCTCAAATAGCCTTGGTTTAAATATAGTAGTATCAATACCGTTATGAATAACTGTTACGGGATATTCTTTCAAAAATGAATTTCTTACCAAATTTGCCAACCACTCTGATGGTGTAATAAGTGTCAAGTTTGGAACACCTGTAAACAAATTTTTTTTACGTTTAAAATTTCTAGATGAAAAATCAATTAATGACTTTGGATAATCGTTTTTTTGACTCGAATGATGGCACTGTCCAATTTTTTCACATTCTAAAGTATCAAAGTAAGCACCATGTCCAGTAAAAGCCCAACAATCATGTAAAGTCCATAAAATTTTCTTTCCGCAAGTTTTCAAATAGGAAAATAATTCTCCTACATGAATATAGTATCCATGTAAATTATGCAGATGAATAATATCAGGATCATATTCTTTCATCCAAGTGATAAATTTTCTAGTTGCCGCTTTACTTCCAAAACCAGCATTATCAAAAATTCGAGCTTGTAAGACATGTCTATTTACATCCACTCTAGAGCCTATTTTAACTGCGTAATCTCGATACTGTGTCGGCACATGCTCACGTCCATATGCAATCTTAACTTCATGCCCCTGCTTTGTTAAAGCGGTTGCGATATCCGTACAAATTCTTCCTGTACTCCTAATACCACAAACAGTATTAATCATCAAAATTTTCATGAGGAAAATTCCTCTCTCAAATACTTTTCCAACTGTGTCATAAACTGCTCTTTAGAAAAGTGCTTTTCATAGTAAGAACGAGCTTGCTTTCCTAACTCCTTTTGTTCCTCTATAGATAACATACTGAACTCACAAATATTTTGTGCTAATTGTTCCACATCTTGTTCAGAACTAACATAGCCACAATTTGCTTCCTCTACGATGGTTTTAGTATCTCCTGAAATTGCACCTATAATTGGTTTTCCTGCTGCCATATAAGATTGTACCTTTCCAGGTATAGTACGAGAAACTATCGAGTCTCCTATTAAAGAAACTAACATAGCATCTGATTTTTTATAGAAGGTTGGCATTTCTTCCAAAGAACGTCTTCCATAAAAGGAAACATTCTTCAACTCCAATTCATGAGCTAAGGCTTTCATGCTTAGCAATTCCGTACCATCTCCAACAAAATGAAAATGAATTTTCTTGGGTAAATCGGTATTCTTTTCTATCAAACTGGCAGCTTTCAAAATAGTTTCCAAATTTTGTGCTTTACCAATATTACCAGCAAAAGTTAGGTCAACACTTTCTTTATTAACTATAGATTCATCAGGGATAAAAAGATCTTCTGCATATTGTGGTAAATAAGTAATCTTTTGTTCTGATATGTCGAATTGCTTCACAAAATGACTCTTAAATGATGGACTAGTGACAAATATATAATCACTAGCTCGATAAACTTTTTTTGAGATAAATTTAAACAACTTGAAAATCAAGCTATCTTGTTTCACTCCTCCCACAGTTAAACTATCTGGCCAAACATCCATACAATATAGAAACAAAGGTTTCTTATACTTATTTTTATAAGCCATACCAGCCCATGCCATCATAACTGGAGATGATTGATTTACAAAAACACAATCAAATTCTGAACCATCTTTTGCTTTATACTGTCCCAGTAGAACTCCTATCGATGAACTAATAGCAAAACTAAAATAATTTAATATCCTATGTAAAGTACTTTTTCCTCTTGGAATTGTATAGGAACGAAAAACAGTAACTCCTTCTATAGTCTCTCGTCTATTTTGCTTATTCCTATAATCCGCATATATTTTACCTTCAGGATAATTAGGAATTCCTGTTAAAACAGTAACTTCATGACCTCTCTCAACAAGATCCTCACAAATATCCGATAATCTAAAAGGTTCTGGTCTATAATGTTGACTAACAAATAAAATTTTCATTTCACTATCTTAACTCTCTCGTTTACTCCCCTCTACAATTCCTTTTCGTTTCAATACATAAGGTATTGTTCTTACTATGCATTTTATGTCCGTTATTAATGATCTATTCTTCACATAGTAACCATCCAATTTTGCTTTTATGTCTGTAGATAGATTGTCTCTACCATTGATTTGCGCCCATCCAGTTAATCCTGGTAAAACATCATTTGCACCGTATTTTTCTCTTGCCTCTATTACATCACGTTCACTTACCACCACTGGTCGAGGACCCACAATGCTCATATCACCAACAAGAATATTACATAATTGAGGTAATTCATCTAGAGATGTTTTCCTTAAGAAAGCTCCCACTCTAGTGATCCACTGCTCTGGATTTTGTAAATCTCGAGTTGCCACATATTTTGGTGATTCCACTTTCATAGTCCGAAATTTAAAAACATAAAAAGTTTTTTTGTGAATTCCAAAACGTTTTTGTTTAAATATTACCGGTCCTTCTGAATCCAATTTAATCGCAATTGCAATTAAGATAAAAACTGGACAAAATAACGTTATCGCTATTAAAGATATAGATATATCTCCTAATCGTTTTAATATACTGTACATAAACTATCTCTCACTATAAATACAAAGTTCATCTTATTTCCATTTATCAAATTAAATTTTTCAGCCTATAAAACCACAAAAACTCAATATGTATTTGATCACTCAATGATTTTCAAAAATATAATTCTTTTATCCTCTATTTCAAATAAAACTTTTCTCCATCTAAAGAAAATTTATTTGTTTCAGTAATATATGAATTATCAATAATGTATTAGAAGGTTCAATTCAATTGTTCTTCCAAACAGATCTAATATTTAATTTAAAGAAATATCGGTCTCTGAAATTGCAATCAGTATATAAGCTAGCAAACTAACAGGTACATTCTATAAGATTACCATAGTTATATTGTAGAACCCCCGTCCTTCTATATGGACTCCCTAACCTCATTTTATCTTTTACCATAATTACCATAACCACCGTAAGAGCCATATTTTTCACGTTGAATATCAAATTTATTGAGAACGACACCTAAAAATGGTTTTCCTGTTTGTTCTAACTGGCTTTTCGCTTTTTGTACTTCTCTTCGTTTTGCAACTCCTGCCTCTACAACTAAAATAGATGCATCGCATTTTTGTACAACAATAGCTGCATCGATTACAACTCCAATTGGTGCCGTATCAACAATAATATAGTCAAAATATTTACGTAAGGTTTCAATCATAATTTCAAAGTTATCACTTTGAAGAAGAGCTGTTGGATTAGGAGAAGCCACTCCTGACTCGATGACAAACAAATTGTCAACATTTGTCTCACAAAGCCCATTTGACAAATCCTGAGTTCCAGCTAAATAGTCTGTCAAACCTGTAATTCTTTCTCTTGACTTAAATACTCCAGACATAACTGAATTCCGGATATCTGCATCAATCAAAAGAGTCTTATAGCCTGCACGCGCAAAAGCCCAAGCAATATTAGTAGAAGTTGTAGATTTCCCTTCACTAGGATCAACTGAGGTGACTGCAATAACTTTCAAGTTATTGCCGCTCAATTGTACATTTGTTCGTAAAGCATTATAATACTCTTCTGCTTTTTTTACAGTGTTAAGTTTCTGTTGTGATAATTCTAACTTTGCCATCTCTTCTCCCTTACTTTACTTTATCCAGATTTGGAATGACTCCAAGGAGTGAAATCTCCATAACATCTTCTATATCTTCTGGACGTTTTACACGATCATCAAATAGTTCAATCAATAGCACTACTACAATCACTAGGCTTGCTCCAAGACCTGCTCCAATCACAGTATTACGACGAATATTTGGTGATGATGGACCAATTGCTGGACGTGCTTCCTCAAGGGTTGTTACATCTGAAACACGAGTAATACTGATAATTTTTTGAGCAGCTACTTCTCTCAAAGAGTTAGCAATACGGCTTGCCTCTTCAGGAACTCGATCATTAACTGAAATAGACACAATACGGGTATCAACTGGTACTGTCACTTTAATTTTATTAGCCAAGCCTTTTGGCGTCAAATCTAGTTTCAAATCAGACACAACTTTCTCCAAAACATCCTGCGATAGGATAATTTCACGATAGTCTTTAACCAAGTATGATCCTGCCTGTAGGTCTTGATTGGTCAAACCAGATTTCTCTTCCTGATTCCGGCTAACTACATAAATCCGAGTCGTACTAGTAAATTCAGGTTTGATAACAAAAGTACTATAAGCAAAAGCAACTGAAGAAGTTATAATTGCCACCAATAAAATGACTAACTTTCTTTTCCATAAAGCTCTGAATAGTTGCAATACATCGATTTCCAAAGTGTTTTTATCCTTCATATTTTCTCCTAAATTAATTGATCCATTATAATTTTTCTGGGATTTTCCACAAAAAGTTCTTTCGCCTTTTTCGCTCCATATTTCTTAGCAATGATCTCATAAGCTTGCTCCATATATGGTGGCCTGCTGTCTAAATTATGCATATCACTGGCAACTATATGAACCAAATCACGGTCCAAAAAATACCTAGCTCTTTTTTTCATGAATTTATATCTTTCTCCAAAAAGCTTTGGTTTTAAAACATGATAGCTATTTATCTGAGTATAACACCCCATGTTAATCAGCTCTCTAACACGTTTTTCATTATTCTCTAATGCATCGTAACGTTCAATATGAGCAATCACCGGGGTAATTCCCAACATTAAAAGATTACTTAATCCCTTGTGAATATCACGATAGGGTGTATTCATACTAAATTCAATCAAAGCATAGCGGCTATCATTAAGGGTAGGAATTTCTTTTTTTTCTAGCTTTTCTAGAATATCCAGAGTATAGTATATCTCTGCGCCATAAGCAATGACTAAATCATCTGCTACTTCTTTTGCAATTTCACGAACCTTCATAAAATTTGTTGCAATCTTTTCTTCGGGAGTCTCAAACATTCCTTTTCGACGATGCGAAGTAGACACAATCATTCGAACTCCTTGATTATAAGCTTCCTTTAACAGTGCTTTACTTTCTTCTATTGACTTTGGTCCATCATCTACATCAAAAACGATATGCGAATGGATGTCTATCATTTTACCTACCCTCCATCACATCCTGTATAGCTGCTTTAACTGCAGCTAAACTACTATCATCTATTTCCATCATATAGAGGTTACTGTCTGGCATTGCATAAGAAGGAAGATCCATCCGACCTGTCCCTTTTAAATCTTGAGAATTTACTTTATAGTTCCCTCCACTTTCCAATTGAGTATTCACTAGATCCATCATCGTCTCAATCGGCATATTTGTCTGAAGGGAATCCTGCAAGCCTTGAAGGATATTGCTGTAGTTTTTTAAGGCCTCGGTTGAAGTCAGCTTCTGAATAATTGCTACAATAACCTTTTGTTGGTTTCGACCACGGTCACGATCTCCATCCGCTAATGAATACCGTTCACGAACAAAGCCAAGAGCTTGCTCGGAATTAAGGTGAACATTCCCGACTGGAAAATGGAACTTCCCATTTTGCAATGAAAACTCTTGTTCATTATCAACATCTACTCCACCCAACAAGTCAATTAATTTCAAAAATGATGTAAAGTTCAAACGAACATAATAATTAATATCTACACCATAAAGATTCTCGAGGGTGTGAATGGATGAGTCAACCCCGTATATACCAGCATGAGTCAATTTATCCTTTTGATTGTTACCACCATCAGCAATAGGAACATATGAATCTCGAGGAGTTGTTGTCAGAAGGATTCTCTTCGTATCCCTATTGACCGTCATCAAGATATTAACATCTGAGCGAGAAACTGAGCTAATGGCACCGTAAGTATCAATACCACTAACATAGATATTGAAAAAGCGATCTTTAGATACCTTAGGAGTCTCAACCTCTTTAGTCATCTTTTTAGTGTAAATTTTCTTGATTTTAGAAGCATAATCCGGATACTCTGCCTCAATAATATTCTCAAACACGCTATTTAAGACAATAGCTTTAGCTTCTCCAGAAATCAAACTTTTATAAGTTGACAAGTAAGAAGTACTTTTATCAACCGTCAAATCCTTATTTTGACTCGTCTTAATATCAGCGATTAACTTTTGAATATTCTCATTATC
The DNA here is from genome assembly GCF_013277115.1 of Streptococcus sp. 714. Classification (GTDB taxonomy): domain Bacteria; phylum Bacillota; class Bacilli; order Lactobacillales; family Streptococcaceae; genus Streptococcus. The sequence continues at coordinate 227,555 of NZ_VMMH01000003.1, read as the reverse complement.
CGTCCCAGTTGGCCCTATAACACTAGATAATTGAGCAACATTATTGATATCACTATCCTTTAAAACTACAACACTGAGAGAATACTCTGAATAATTTGAAGTTGCATTAATATGGCTTGTAAATCCTACAAATTGTTGCAGAGCAAATACAGAAACTGAACTCACTAACACAGCAAGTGTTAAAAAGAAAATCGTGAACTTTTCTGCTTTTTTATAGATTATTAGTAGTGTAGCACTGACAGCAACCACCAAAGCAAAAACTGCGACCACTATATTAACGTGCCTGAAAGCAAGTATATTGTACTTAAAGATTAAGAACAATAAAAAACCAACTAACAATAAATAAATAGTCAACAAGACTATATTAACACTTCGCTTCACTTTCTGTGAACGTGATTTTTTAAAACGTCTACTCATGATTAACACCTATACATTTAATGCTACTATTATATCACTTTTTTACGATAAACTCTACATTTACGAGTTTATAGACATCCTTCGATATAGATTATTTGGACATCATAAGCACTGATACTATTCTAAAATCTCTTCAAAGCATATCAGTACCACCGTATCATAGTTATATGTTGCTGGGGACAATCTCAAAACAAGTCTTTGAGATTCTGTGTATATCTTCCTAGTTGCTCTTTGATTTTCATTGAGCATTAGACCATCAAAATCAATACAGCATTTCATTTACAATTCAACACAACTAGACAACTACTAGCCCGTACAGCAAAAAACAGCTCTATTAAGATGGCTTTATAAAAACCATCCAATAGAACCACTCATCATTATTTAACATGCTTTTCTGCTTCTTTTTGAGCTTTTTCGATTGCTTTTTTGCTTTCTTGCTCCCATTTAGTTTTGGCTTCTTCATACTGTTTAGTTGTAACAGTATCTTTTTGCAGTTTCATGTACTTGTAGTTATTTCCATCACCCTTGATACCAACCAATGAATAACCTCTTGTAAATGGTGTCACTTTAGTTACAGAAGCTGTACCACCATTTGACATAGCTGACATAAGGAGAGAGTTATCGATCATCCAAGCTTGAGCTTCAGCATACTTTTCATAACGCTTAGCTACATCTTTATTTTCACTATCTGCATCTTTAAGCATCTTAGTGTAGGTGTCAAGACCTAGGCTAGCAATTTTTGCTTTATCTTCCTTGGCATCTAGACCAAAAATCTTGAGGTAGAATCCATCCTCTGCATTGAAAGGATTGAGATAAGTTGATGGATCCTGATAGTCACCTACCCAGCCATCAAAGTTCAAATCGTAGTCTCGATCAGCTGGTGTTGGTGCCAAGAAGGCTACATTATTAAAATCATCTGTTGACAGTTGCTGAACATCAATGACAATATTATCAGCACCCAAAACTGATTCAAGGGTCTGCTTAGCTGAGTTCATACCTGTCACAGCATTTTTATTCGTCTGATCAACTGCCACATCCAAGTGAATAGGGAAAGTCACACCCTGACTTGCCAATTCTTTTTTAGCTTCCGCAAATTTTGCTTGGGCTTTTTCTTTGTTGAAATAGGCATCCTGGGCATCTGCCAAGTTAATATCTGACCATTCTGTGCCATAGTTGACCAATTTAGAAGCGACTACTTCTCCAAAGGTCTTATCTCCAACTTGGACAAATGTTGGAGGCACCAAGGTGTTACGAAGAGTCTTGCTAGCAGCTTCTTCCCCATTTGACTGGGCAGAATAGGCTGTGCGGTCCAAGGCGAAGTTCACTGCTTGACGGAAGTTTTTGTTCAAGACAGCTGTCTCAGTTGACTTCTTCTGCTCATCTGTCGTTTTAGCAGTGTGATTGTAAGCCTTACGGTTGACGTTAAAATTAAAATACCAAGAAGTCTTGTCCTGCAAACTGTAAATGATATTATTCTTATATTTTTCCTTTGTCTTAGCAAAGTTTGAACTATTTGGATAAACACCTGCGATTGAATAAGCTCCGCTTTCAAAGTTACGGATAGTCAATTCTTGGTCTGAGCCGTCAAAATAAGCCAATTTCACGCGCTCAATCGATACTTTGTCATGATCATAGTAATGCGGATTTTTCACATACTCGATCGATGATTTTGATGTAAAATCTTTTAACAAGTAAGGTCCGCTGTAAAGAATGCTATCTGGAGATAGGGTCCCAAAATCTTTCCCTTTTGAATTTAAAAACTCTTCGTTGACTGGGAAAAGAATACTGTTGGTTGTTTTTGAATTCCAGTAAGGCTCTGGGCGTACCAAAGTATACTCAACCGTCTGGTCGTCAATGGCCTTCACCCCAACCTTAGAAAAGTCAGAATCCACTCCTGTAATATAATCATTCAGTCCCTTAATCGAGTTTTGAATCAAGTCAATGGCCTGTGATTTATTATCCACTGCGTACTTGATACCTGTCACAAAATCCTGTGCCTTGACTGGAGCGTACTCTTCACCGTCAGCTGTGAACCATTTGGCATCTTTTCTCAATTTGTAAGTATAAGTCAGACCGTCGCTCGAAACAGACCAGTCTTCTGCCAAAGATGGAACTAGATTTCCGTAATTGTCATTTTCAAGCAAACCATCCACTAGGTTGGTGATAATCGATGTATTGTCAGCGTAGTAGTCTAATAAGTAATTAAATGTAGTTGGATTTCCACTAAAGGTTGATGAGTAAGTTTTTGTATCTGAACCTGATTGTCCACAGGCAGCCAAAAGCAAGGCAGCCGCAAAAGTTAGGCCTGCACTAAGAACACGCTTTTTTGTATTCATCGTCTTTCTCCTTTATGTTAGTTTTTATAACATAAACTTATTTTACCAAAATAGCCCGGATTTGTAAAGTTAATTGAATTTTTAGAATGAAAGTTTATAAATGTAGGCATAAAAAAACAAAGAATTTCTGTCTTTCATACAGTCCTCCCTTGTTTTTATACGATTTCGATTTTAGATTTTTCTGTTCAGAAATATTTAGCCCAACTCCACACAGAAAGCATCCCATGGAGCTAAGATTTGTTTTTCAAAGACTTCTTGAGCCACAGTATTTTCAATCAAGACTGATTTAACTTTTCCTTCTACTGTTAAGTCTTGCTCTTCATTGGACAAGTTGGCCACAACTAGGAAACGACGATCACCATCTTTACGGATATAAGCAAAGACCTTGTCAGCTGTTTCCAATAGTTCAAAGTCAGCTCGAATCAGCCAGCTATTCTTTTTGCGGATTTGAACGAGTTTTTGATAAGTATAGAAAATAGAATCTGGATTTCCTAGCGCTTCTTGAACATTGATTGCTTGATAGTTTGAATTGACTGCTAACCAAGGTTGACCTGTTGAGAAACCAGCATTTTGGCTCTCATCCCATTGCATAGGGGTACGGGCATTGTCACGACCAATGACACGGATACTGTCCATGATTTCTTCCATCGGAACGCCTTTCGCAAGCGCTTCACGTGCATAATTGAGGGACTCAATATCTTCTACTTGGTCCAGTGTTTCAAATGGATAGTTGGTCATCCCAATTTCCTCACCCTGATAGATATAAGGTGTCCCTCTCATGAGATGCAACAAAATTGCAAAGGCTTTGGCAGATTTTTCACGATATTCTTGGTCATTTCCCCAAATAGAGACGATACGTGGGAGGTCATGATTGTTCCAGAAAAGCGAATTCCAGCCATCCTCAACTCCTAACTCTGTCTGCCATTTATTGAAAATTTCTTTCAACTTAGCGATATTCAGCTCTTTTTGATAGTGCCACTTAGGCTGACCTTCCTGATACTGAAGACAAATATGTTCAAATTGGAAGACCATAGACAATTCTTGCCCCTTTGGATCAGAGTAAAGTTTAGCAATCTCTGGCGTTGCTCCCCATGTCTCTCCCACTGTTAAAAGATTCTTTTCTCCAAAGGTCGCCTGATTCATTTCCTTAAGATAGGGATGGAGCATAGGACCATTATTGACCACTTTCTCATCAGGAATTTTCCCAATCATGTCAATGACATCCATACGGAAACCACCAATGCCTTTATCAATCCAGAAGTTCATCATCTCATAAATTTTCTGGCGAAGTTTTTCATTTTCCCAGTTGAGATCCGGTTGCTTCTTGCTGAAAAAGTGGAGATAGTACTGACCTGACTTTTCATCGTATTCCCAAGCAGATCCGCTAAAAATAGAATCTAAGTCGTTGGGCTCATCCCGCCAGATATAGTAGTCTCGCTCAAGGCTGTCAGGATTTTCACAGGCCTCTACAAACCAAGCATGTTCATCTGAGGTATGATTGACCACCAAGTCCATGATGATACGAATATCACGCTTCTTAGCTTCCGCAATCAGTTGATCCATATCCTTCATGGTTCCAAAAATAGCTGCGATGGCTTGATAATCAGCAATATCATAACCATTATCATCCATAGGGCTGTCATAAACGGGAGAAAGCCAAATCGCTGTAATTCCTAACTTAGCTAGATAGTCTAACTTACTGGTAATACCTGGCAAATCACCAATTCCATCTCCGTTGCTATCCATAAAACTCTTGGGATAGACTTGATAGACTACGGCATTATGCCACCATTTTTCTTGCATCTTCTTACCTCATTATTTTAATAATCTACAGTCTATGATAGCGCTTTTCAGAATTTTGTGCAAGCGTTTGCCTAATCTTTTTGATTCCTTTTTTAACTCCATAGTTTCCTAACTTCCAATTTTTTATTATAATAGAGGTCAGAGGTAAAAAAATGAAAAAACAAGCTTTTAGTTCTGAACAATATTTGAATCTACAACGCGACCACATCTTGGAGCGCATTAATCAATTTGACGGCAAGCTCTACTTGGAGTTTGGTGGTAAAATGTTAGAAGATTTCCACGCTGCTCGTGTCCTTCCTGGTTATGAACCTGACAACAAAATCAAGCTCTTGCAAGAATTGAAAGAGCAGGTTGAGGTTGTGATTGCTATTAATGCAAGTAACATCGAGCATTCCAAAGCACGTGGTGACTTGGGCATTTCTTATGACCAAGAAGTTCTTCGTTTGATTGACAAATTTAATGAATTAGGGATTTTTGTCGGCTCTGTTGTCATCACACAGTACGCTGGCCAACCAGCTGCAGATACCTTCCGCAACCAACTTGAGAAAAACGGGATTGATTCTTATCTTCATTATCCAATCAAAGGATATCCAACAGATATGGATCATATCATTTCTCCAGAAGGTATGGGGAAAAACGACTACATCAAAACCAGTCGCAACTTGATTGTCGTAACAGCTCCTGGACCTGGTTCTGGAAAATTAGCAACTTGTATGTCAAATATGTACCACGACCAAATCAATGGTATCAAGTCTGGCTACGCTAAATTTGAAACCTTCCCCGTTTGGAATCTTCCCCTTCATCACCCAGTCAATTTGGCCTACGAGGCTGCCACAGCTGACCTTGACGATGTCAACATGATTGACCCCTTCCATCTCCAAACCTATGGAGAAACCACTGTCAACTACAATCGTGATATCGAGATCTTCCCAGTGCTCAAGCGCATGTTAGAGCGCATTCTAGGTGAATCTCCATACGCTTCACCGACAGATATGGGGGTCAACATGGTTGGTTTCGCTATTACAGATGACGAGGCTGCTGTCGAAGCTTCTAAACAAGAAATCATCCGTCGCTACTATCAAACTGTTCTTGACTTTAAAGCTGAAAAAGTTGGTGAAGCTGCTGTTAAGAAAATTGAGTTGCTCATGAACGACCTCGGCATCACACCTGCAGACCGTAAGGTTGCTGTCGTTGCGCGTCAAAAAGCAGAAGAAACTGGCGGACCAGCCCTAGCCCTTGAATTGCCAAGCGGAGAAATTGTCACTGGTAAGAACTCAGAACTCTTTGGCCCTACAGCCGCTGCCTTGATCAACGCTATCAAGAAATCAGCTGACATCCCTAAAGAAGTAAAACTCATCGAACCTGAAGTTGTCAAACCGATCCAAGGTCTTAAAATCGATCATCTAGGTAGCCGCAATCCACGCCTTCATTCAAATGAAATTCTGATTGCTCTTGCCATCACAGCTACAGAAAATCCTGACGCTGCTCGTGCTATGGAAGAACTTGGTAACCTCAAAGGAAGCGAAGCCCACTCAACCATCATCTTGACTGATGAAGACAAGAATGTCCTTCGTAAATTGGGTATCAATGTAACCTTTGACCCTTATTACCAATACGACCGCTTGTATCGTAAGTAAAGAGTTCAACCTCTCCACTCTCGGAGAGGTTTTCTTTCTGTCTCAATAGCATCCTTTATGTTATAATGAAAAGAGAAAACTGAAAGGATTTACCATGTCAAAAGAAGTTATTGTTGAAAGTTTTGAACTTGACCACACTATTGTCAAAGCACCTTATGTCCGCTTGATTGGGGAAGAAACGGGACCAAAAGGAGACATCATCTCCAATTATGATATTCGCTTGGTGCAACCAAACGAAGACTCGATCCCTACTGCTGGACTTCACACCATTGAGCACCTCTTGGCAAAACTCATCCGTACTCGCATTGACGGTATGATTGACTGTTCACCATTTGGCTGCCGTACAGGTTTCCACATGATTATGTGGGGACGCCATACCAGCGCTGAGATTGCGACAGTTATCAAGGATTCGCTCAAGGAAATCGCTGAAACTACTACTTGGGAAGATGTCCCTGGAACAACCATCGAATCTTGTGGAAACTACAAGGATCACAGCCTCTTCTCTGCTAAAGAATGGGCGAAACTCATCTTGGAACAAGGAATCTCAGATGATGCCTTTGAGCGCCATGTGATTTAGACACAAAAGGAACCAGTTTTTTCAGCTGGCTCCTTCTTTTTTTATTCTCAAAATTTTGTCTTAGGCTTTTTCACGAATGATCAAGACACCATCTTCCATATCTGCTTCCAGATGTTTGACATCTAATTGATCCAAGTGGAAATCTGTCACCTTATCACGAATTTCTTGTTCAACCACGCGACGGAGAGGTCGAACACCCATGACTTCGTCATAGCCTTCTTCTGTGATATAGTCCTTAGCCGCTTGACTGACTACTAAGTCAATGTCTTTCTTAGCCAGGGTTTGGTTGACTTCAGCCAACATCAAGTCCACAATCTTAGAAAGGTCTTCCTTAGTCAAGTGCGAGAACTCGATAACTGCGTTGAAGCGGTTAAGGAATTCTGGACGGAAGAATGGCTTCAAACGATCCATCAATTCTGGTTTGTCTGCACCTTCTGTCAAGTTGGCTTCATAGCCAAATCCAGCATTTGATGTCGCGATAATAACTGTGTTCTTGAAGTTTACTGTATTTCCTTGACCATCTGTCAAACGACCATCATCCAAGACTTGAAGGAGAAGAGTAATCACTTGAGGATCAGCCTTTTCAATCTCATCCAAGAGAATGATAGAGTATGGATTGCGACGAACACGTTCTGTCAAGGTATTGCTATTGTCATCATACCCCACATAACCAGCTGTTGTACCGATTAACTTAGAAACAGCTGTACGGTCACTGTATTCAGACATATCCAAACGGATAATCGCATCCTTGGTTCCAAACATATCCAGCGCCAATTGTTTAGCAAGTTCTGTCTTACCAACTCCAGTTGGACCTACAAAGAGGAAGCTACCGATTGGGCGATTACCTTCATCAAAACCAGCACGGTTACGACGGATGGCACGAGCTACAGCTTCAACTGCCTTGTCTTGGCCGATCACCTTGTGTTCCAAACGATGAGCCATATCTTTCAAACGTTCGATGTCTGATGCTCCCATTTGTGACACTGGGATACCCGTCATTCGTTCTACAGATTCAGCCACATCGTTGACACTGGCAGTCACCTTCATATCTTCTGTGTGGTTTTCGATTTTCTTTTCCAATTCTGCAATGCGTGTTTTATAGTTTAGAGCTGCTTCAAAATCTTCTGCCTCAACTGCTTTTTCTTGCTTGTCTTTTTCCGCTTCGATTTCTCGTTCAACAGCATGCACATCTGTTACAGGATGCTGAGCTGCCAAGTGAGCTGCCGTTACATCGACAAGGTCAATAGCCTTATCTGGCAAGCTACGTTGAGGAATGTATTGAACAGAATAATCCACTGCTGCTTTCAAGACTTCATCTGGCAAGATGACATTGTGGTGTTGTTGATAAAGGTCACGAATCCCTTGAAGGATTTTAAAGGTATCCTCTGCTGAAGGAGCATTGACCTTGACTTCGTTGAAACGACGAGCAAGAGCGGCATTCTTCAAAATGGTGTTACGGTATTCGTCTTGAGTTGTTGCCCCAATCACTGTCAATTCACCACGAGAAAGAGCTGGCTTGAGAATATCCGCAAGTCCTTTAGAACCACTGTCTCCACCAGTGCTACCAGCACCGAGAATTTGGTGAATTTCATCAAAGAAGAGGATAATATTCCCTGCTTCTTTCACTTCATTGACTAAGTTTTGAACGTTTTCTTCAAAACTACCACGATATTGAGTACCAGCCTCAAGACCTGAGATGTCAATGGAAATAATTTCCTTGTTCTTGATAGCAGCTGGAACATCGCCATTCACAATGGCTTGCGCTAGGCCTTCGACAACAGCTGTCTTACCAACACCTGCATCTCCAACAAGTACAGGATTATTTTTGGTACGGCGTGAAAGGATTTCAGATGTTTCTTGAATTTCCTTATTTCGTCCGATAACAGGATCCAACTTGCCCTCACGAGCTTCCGCTGTCAAGTTTCGACCTAGTTTAGCAAGGACACCGTCTTGTTTCATACCTGAAGCCTGTTGTTGCATTTCTCCATCGGTTTCTGCATTTCCTGGCAATTGACCAGTTGCACGATAGTGAGCGAATTCCTCAGGTGTCACTTCACGACCATTAATCAAGTAACGGCGATTTTCAGAACTGTATCCTCGCATACCACCCATCAATTGGTTAAATAAATCATCCATGTTGTTAAAGTTATTAAAGTTGTTGTTCATATTCTTTACCTCTTTTTGTTTACTTAGTTATGATTACTGATATTGACTATCTTTGACCTTTGTTTTAAAAAATTTAGACTAGCTAAATGGCTACTCTAGGTACTATTTCTGGTTTTTCTTTTTCAAGCAGGAGTAGACTATCTTTACTTCTGAAGATTTCTAGATTAAACATAGACACACCTCTTTCTATTTTACTTTAAATAATACTCTTCGAAAATCTCTTCAAACCACGTCAGCTCTATCTGCAACCTCAAAACAGTGTTTTGAGCAACCTGCAGCTAGCTTCCTAGTTTGCCCTTTGATTTTTATTGAGTATATGCGTTCGAGTAAGGCTTTCATTTACCTTACGTTCATAATATACTACATTAGTCAGAAAAGGTCAAGAGATTTGACTTTAATTGACCAATATTTTTTAGAATGCAAAAACACCCTGAAACGTCAGGGTGCCATTCTTACATCAAATACAAAAGTGCTAGGGTCAGGAGACTTGCTAGAAGTCCCACTCCCCAAAAGAAGAAGTCAACCTTCCACTCGCTCCAAGGATTTCCTTTACCAGACAATCCTCCAAGCTCAAAATGGTGATGCACAGGCGTCATACGGAAAATACGTTTGCCACCAGTCATTTTGAAATAACTTACTTGCATCATAACCGAAGTTGTTTCAAAAACATAAACAATTCCGACAATCAAGAGAGTCCATTCTTGGTGGAGGGCCATAGAGATAGCTGCCAACATTCCACCGAGAGCCAAACTTCCCACATCCCCCATAAAGACCTTGGCAGGCTTATGGTTAAAGACAAAGAAACCGAGTAAACCACCGATCATAGCCAGAATCACCAGAAGAATATCCATCTGATCTTGCACATAAGCAATAACTCCATAAGCAGATAGACTAATTACAACGGAAATACTAGCCAGACCATCAATTCCGTCTGTCAAGTTGACTGCATTTGAAAAACCGACTAGCCAGAAAAGAGCAAAGACAATATAGAAAATCCCTAGATGCACTTGGTAACCAAAGACTGAAAGCATATCGCCACCGCGATCATAGAAAAGGTAGAAAACGACCCCTCCTAAGAGCTGAAGAGCCAATTTTTGCTTAGGATTCAGCCCCTCATTGATTTTACGAAAGACCTTGAGAAAGTCATCTAAAAATCCGACAAGTCCATAAAGTACCAAGATGAACAAAATCATTCCCACATTATTGGTCAATTGTTTTGAAAAAAGAGCAACGAGGAAACTCACCACAACTGTAGCAATAAGGAAAACAAGTCCCCCCATAGTTGGCGTCCCAGCTTTTGCCTGATGCTGTTTGACATCCTCGTGCATCTGCTGGCCTGTAATTTGCGCCTTCCTATAAAATTGGATAAAGGCCGGAATTCCTACCAAAGTTAGTAAAAATGTCACAATTCCAGCACTGATGGAAATAAGCATATTAGTCTCCTAAAGTTAATGTAATTTTTTTAATGTTTTTGATGGCTGTATTAGCACGAACATCTTGCTTCTGCACAGTAGAGCCTGAACCTTCAAATTCAAGTTCTATATTTAACCACTTAGAAAAAGCTTCTGCGGTTGCTTTTGTCCAACCATACATATCTGGAACTTCCTCTGCTTTGTCAGATAAGAGGAGAACTTGCTGGTTAGGTGCAAGATTGGTCCCTTCTTCTACAGATGATTCTTTAATCTTTGTTCCTGTTCCTACGACGATTGGTTGCACAATATTGCGACGTAAGGCTTCAGCCAAATCACCAGGTGAAATATCCTTGATGCTAGGCATGGCATAAGCACTTTGATTGGTTACCTGATCTAACGTTTTAGCGGTAGATTGGAGGTTAAGGGAATCTTTCATAGCCACTGCTCTTTCCAAGATAGGATTGGCAAATTCCCCCAACTGAATACCTGAATAGTGCTCAGGCTGTTGAACCGTCACATAGAGGATAAAATCAGGATTTTCAGCAGGGTTCATCGATACAGCAGAAAAAATGTAATTAGTCGTACCAACCAAGTAACCCCCATTTTTCTCATCGGCAATCTGGGCTGTACCAGACTTGAGAGCTACATTTTGACCAGGAACAGTTATAGTTGGCTTGCCTGTACTGTGGTTATGCATGGTTCCATAAACTGGATCCGTTCCTACCAAAACCATGTTGGTTCGAGTTAGACTGGCTGCATCTTTGGAAACAGGATTTCCTACAATCTCTTTTTGAGATTTCCGAACAGATTGGTCATTTGGGTCATACAAGGCACTAATAAATTTCGGCTCTAACATAATTCCATCATTAGCAATCGCTGTAAAAGCACGTAACATTTGGGTTTGGGTCACTGAAATCCCTTGTCCAAATGAACTCTGAGCAATATTGACGATATTGTCAGCCGGAAGTTGACCTGCATACTCATCCGTCAAACCAAACCGAGTCGGAACACCAAATTTAAAGCGACTTAGATAATCCAGCCAGGTAGCATCTCCCATCTTTTGCTCAAGAAGCGTCATCCCAACGTTACTTGAGTGCGCAAACCCTTGAGAAAAGGTCATCATTCCTCCGCCAGTTAATCCTTCATTGACGTCCCAATCTCGGATAGTAGCATCTGCTACTTTTAACTCACTACTATTGAAGACTTCTCCTCCTGGGAAAGTGTTATTGTCAATAGCGGCAGCGAGCGTCATGACCTTCATGGTTGACCCTGGCTCATAGTTACTTTGATAGAGAATATCTCGCCAAACAAAGTCCTTGGTAAGTCCTTCCTTAGTATCGGCATCAAAGGTTGGTCTCTGCGTCGTTGCAAGAATTTCCCCCGTTTTAGCACTAACCAAGGTAGCCGTCATATACTTGCCTTTTACTTTTTCTTGAAAGACATTCATCTGTGTTTCCATGAAGGACTGAAGGGTGCTAGAAATAGTCGTATAAACATCCTTACCATCTACCGTTTGCTGAGACACTTGTTCAGTTCCAGGAACAATATTACCCAGACGATCTTTTTCATAGGTAATAATACCGTCTTTCCCTGCAAGAATACTATTCAAGGAACTCTCCATCCCAGAAGTTCCCAGCAAACTCTTACTTCCATCCTCATTTTCATGAAGTTGGGCTAAACCAATAAAACTAGAGGCAAATTGTCCATTTGGATAACTTCTGTTTGGGCTAGTTGTGAAGTCAATTCCTTCAACACTAGCGTCTTTCAAATCCTTTTTAATAGCCATCATATTGGCATAGGTAATCCCATTTCCTTTGGCACCAAAAGAAACTTGAGTCAGATTCGGTTGAGACAATTGTTCTTTAACATAAGCCTCGTCCATATCCAGATACTTATGGAAAACCTCTGCTACCTTATTAAACTGGGCATCTTCTACATAAAGAATTTTACCAGTTGCTGATTTGTATTTTTTATCAATGACAGCATAGACATTATAGGATGTTGCGTCCTCAGCAATCGGGACTCCATTTCGGTCATAAATAGTCCCACGTTTGGCAGGGACTGTACGGGTTATTTGGTGAACTTTCTTGGCCTCTTTGACTAGATCCGTTCCAAATTTACTACCACTCCCGATAATAACAGCAAAATTAACCAAAAAGACAGCGAAAAGTACGACAGCTAACAAGCTGATGTACTTCCCCACTATTTTACGGTTTTCTGCTGGAGATTTACGGTTTCTAATCGCAAATCGGGTTATTCTTTTTGTCCACTTCATATCTTACTCCGCTGATCGAATATTCTCGTTATTCAATTTTAAGTCCTTAGAATTTGCGATTTCTTTCAAGCGTTCTGCCCTCAACAATTCATTTACCTCTTGTTTGGCATCATCCAACTCTGTCTTTTTCTCCTCTATCTGCGCATTGATTTTTGTCAGATCATTTTGTACTTGTAGGAGTCGAGTCTGCATAAAGATAATACTAAGCGCCAAAACGAGAGCTGTAAACGCAATGGAAAGATAAAAAGCCTTCTCCACACGGGAGAATTTTTTTATACGACTCTGCAAGAATTGACTGGTTGTTTCTTTTTTATCTACCATTTTTTCCTCTTAATTGTGAATTTTTCTGGCCACGCGCAACTTAGCTGAGTGCGAGCGGTTATTTGCTTCTAACTCTTCCACACTTGGTAAGATTGGCTTACGGGACACCAATTCCATCTTGGGCTTAAGATCATCTGGGATGAAAGGCAAACCTTTGGGAACTTCAACTGTTGAAGCTTCCTTGAACAACTGCTTGGTCAAGCGGTCTTCTAGCGAATGGAAGGTAATCACTGAGATTCTACCATCCAGAGCCAACATCTCCATAGCCTGCTGGATGGATTCATCTGCCGCTCCCAGTTCATCATTGACTTCAATCCGAATAGCCTGGAAAATCTGCTTGGCAGGATGACCCTTCTTCTTGAGCTCCTTGGCAGGTTTGGCCGACTTGATAATTTCTGCTAACTCAGTCGTCGTCTCGATTGGTTTCACTTCCCGTGCTTGTTCAATCTTACGCGCAATCTGTTTAGAGAATTTATCCTCGCCATACTTGAAGAAAATACGAACCAAATCATGATAGTCATAGTTATTCACCACTTCATAGGCTGTCAGACTAGCATCCTGATTCATGCGCATGTCCAGTGGCGCATCCTTTTTATAAGAAAAACCACGCTCACGCTGATCTAGTTGAGGACTAGACACTCCCAAGTCATAACAAATTCCATCAATTTCCTGAACACCAGCTTCGAGCAAACGTGCCTGTAAATGACGGAAGTTATCCTTGATAAAAGTCACCATCCCCTTTTCAATGTAGGGTGCCAAACGTTCCTGCGCATTGTCAATGGCATTCTGGTCCTGGTCAAAGGCATAGAGATGGCCTTTTTCACTTAATTTACTTAATAAATATTCGCTATGGCCTGCTCCACCCAAAGTCGCATCAACGTAGATACCGTCGGGCTTTACGTCAAGCATATCAATCGTTTCGTGGAGTAAGACCGTTACATGATGAAATTCTTTTGTCATATCCTATCTATTTTACCACAAATCTGACTAGCTTGCACTAGTCAGACAAATAGGGCAAAAACAAGTAAGATTTCTTTAAGAAATATGTCAAATATGCTTGACATTCACTCTATAGAAGAATATAATGTAGTCAAATATATACGACACAAATCAGAAAGGAGAACAAATGAATCGTGTGAAAGAATTTCGCAAGGAACTGGGCATTTCCCAGCTAGAGCTAGCCAAGGATATCGGTGTCTCGAGACAAACCATCAATATGATTGAAAACGACAAGTACAACCCAACTCTGGAACTCTGTCTCAATCTCGCCCGCAGCCTCCAAACTGACCTCAACAGTCTCTTTTGGGAGGATAATTTTTAAAAAAGGAGTCAACTCATGAAAAAAGAAACCTTCACTGAAAAACTGATCAAGCGCACATACGGTATTTCTGATCCACTTGACGAATACAAACGGCGCGAGGCCGATCGTATCGGCAACCAAGTCTTTATCATCCTCTTTTATCTGATGATTTTCGGAAATCTTATTCCACTCCTTCTGGCCTATAAATTTCCTCAGCTAGTGGCTCTGGTCTATCCTCCTCTGATTTTAGTGATTGCCTTCATCGCTGCTGGCTATGTCACCTACCAAATGCAAAAAACAGGGATTACAACTATTGAACCAGATATGCTGAATGAGAAAGAAAGTAAGCAACTACACTACCCAGGTCTGAAAGCAGGTTTGTTCTTTGGTCTATGGATGTTTTTTATAACTCCTCTTCTCAGTATACTCATAGATGAAGGTCAGGACTATTTTCATTCTCTTCTCACTATAAGAAATGGTGTATCAAGCATTCTCGGTTCTATTTTCTTCGGAGCGAGCATACAGTTCCTCATCTCCCGTCGCATTGCAAAAGCCAAGAAAAATCAGGATAATGATTAGGAGGAAACTCATGAAAAAAGAAAAGAAACAGTTACGTTATCCTGGTCTGAAAGCAGGTTCGATTTATGGAACAATGATATTTTTTATAATTCCACTCATTGATACCCTAACAAGTGAAAATCCAAATTTTATCAGTTCTCTTCTAAATACAAAACATATTTTTAAAACTATACTGGGAGCTTTCTTTTTCGGAGTGATGATGCATATTGTCGACTCACTTCGTATTGCAAGAACTAAAAAAGACCATGATTAGGAGGTACCTATGAAATCATTACTAACTTTACTTACCTATCATCTTTTCTTCAGTTCCCTGCTCATCTTCATCATCATTTCAGGGAACTTGCCAATCAGCGAGATATTCCTCGGGCTAGTCTTTATTCCAGCCCTTAACAAAGGACTGACTTATCTAAAGATTGACTCCCAAAAAACGCGTATACTCAACTTAGCACTATACTTTATAATTCTATCTTTTCCACAACTGATGCTCATCTCAAGCGGTTGGAAATATTATTTACTGTTCACTATCGCTATCCTTTCTTCTATCACTTATCTTTATTATCTCTATCAATTCGTAAAAGAAAGTCAGTAAAACTGCTCATTTAGGAGGTTACTAGTATGAAAAAAGAAGACTTCACCACTCGCCTACTCCGAAATCTCTTTCATATCCAAGGCCCTTTTGATGAATGCCGGCAAGAAATTATCTACAAGGCTTGTGCCCGTTCCATGGTCCAAATCGTTTATTCTTCCTTCTTCCTCTTCTTGTTTTATCTATTATTTGGACGCTTCATAGAAGCCGTTCGCTATGCCATGCCCTACGTTTACTCTGGACTCATTTTTTTCATTACTTTAAAAACTCAAAGAGCCGTCAAAGAACTCCATCTGGAAAAAGATGACAAGTCAGAAATCATCCTCAAAACCTACAGCAAAAGTCAAATCAAATTCCGAAGCTGGGTTGTGTTTATCGGTATTCAGATTGGTCTCTTTACCTTACTCATCTTTCATAAGGTCTTCGTTCAACAGATGTCCCTTCCAGATTTTGTGAAGTTGCTCATGCAATTTGATAAGAGTGTTCCTTTGCTGATGTATGGCCTGATTATCGGTAGCATTTTTGGAACTCTGACCTACGGATTTCTATCCCTACAGGAGGAAAAAACTCCTAAAAATACCAAGCAGAAAGAGAAAAGCAAACAATGACCTCACTATACGATTTTTCAGTCTTAAACCAAGACAATCAAGAAACTCCATTAGATGCCTATCGTGGTAAGGTTCTCTTGATTGTCAACACTGCTACAGGATGTGGTTTAACGCCCCAGTACCAAGGACTCCAAGAACTCTATGACCGCTATCAAAATCAGGGATTTGAGATTTTAGACTTTCCTTGCAATCAATTTATGGGACAAGCACCCGGCAGCCCAGAGGAAATCAATAGTTTCTGTAGCCTACACTATCAAACCACTTTCCCACGTTTTGCCAAGATCAAAGTCAACGGCAAGGAAGCAGATCCCCTCTATGTTTGGTTGAAAGACCAGAAATCTGGCCCCCTAGGAAAACGAATCGAATGGAATTTCGCTAAGTTTCTCATCGGTCGTGATGGGCAGGTCTTTGAACGATTCTCTTCAAAAACAGACCCCAAACAAATTGAAGAGATCATACAAAACCTACTATAATTTCACAATCTCACTATTCTTAGGTCTCCTTTAACCTAATGAATAGTGAGATTTTTTGATTGGTTTTGGCTTAAATAGCCCCTCCATTAGCGAAGCATGTGGTAGTGTAAATTGTAATTGATGAAACTGCTAGTCAAAAAAACTGTTTCATATAGCTGTTTCTAATACATCACCCTCATCCTAACAGTTTTCAAGCTCAATAAATGTAGGGTGCTAGTCTTCAATCATATCCGAACTTAAAACCTAATAAATACTCTTAAAACTAAGTGATTTTCAAAAGACTTCTTCATAATTATCATATTTTCTTTAGATGTACCTATGCCGACATTTTACTTTCATCAGCTATCAAAACCTAAACATATAATAGCACGGTTGACCTTGCTCTATATATGTGCTAGAATTATTGATATATATTCAATGGAAGGCTTTACACTAAATGTTCCCATTCATGCCAGCAGCACGAGCAAAAAATGTTTTTGATATCCCTTATCAAAGATTATATCAAATTGGTTTTAAGGGTTTAATTTTTGATATAGATCAGACTCTCGTGATGCATGGTGCTCCTGCCACAGAACAAGTTATTGAACTATTTCAAAATCTCAAAGCCCTTGGTTTCCAAATTTTTCTTTTATCAAATAATGACGAGGAAAGAATAACAGAATTTAATAAACATCTATCCGTTCCTTTTATTCCTCTTGCAGAAAAACCAAATCCTAAGAATTTTCAAAAAGCTCTTGACATGATGCAGTTAAAACCATTTGAAACCGTCATGATTGGAGATCAACTTTTCACAGATGTTCTGGGAGCTAGTCGGGCAAATATCTCCACTATTTTAGTTGATTTTTTATATGATCCTAAAGAAGGCGGAATTGGCAAAAAGCGCTGGGTTGAAAAGCTAATACTATGTACTTACCCATTTTTCAGAAAGAAAAATAAACATTTAGATGTGATAAAGAAGGAGAAACAGCATGGTTTTTTGGAATAAGGATTTATTATTTTGTGAAATTAGTCCTACCACATATAAAATCTCTTTAAAAAAAGAAAATCTCAAACGACATATCCAAAATTTTAAAGAAGGAAAGAAATTCTCAAAAGTTCGTCAAGAAAAACTCCTACCTAACGTGGTTTCATCATACTCTACTCAGTTGATCAAGCGCGGTCCTGGTATTGATATCAATCTCCAGAAAGGCAAAGCAACTAACATTCATATTGCAGCTCAATCTTTAAACCATATTATGATTTACCCTGGAGAAGAATTCTCTTTTTGGAGTTTAGTTGGAAATACAACAAAAAGAAAAGGATACTTAGAAGGACGAGTCATTATTAACGGCAAAGTGGAACCCGGTATCGGAGGCGGACTCTGCAACCTAGCTAATCTACTCCATCTTTTAATTGTTCATAGTCCCATGGAAATCACGGAGTTTCATGCGCATTCAGATGCACTAGATCCAGATAAAGGAAAGAGAAAACCATTTGCAAACGGAACATCTGTGCAATACAATCATCAAGATTACCGTTTTAAAAATCCAACTAACCAAATCATTCAATTACGAACATGGGTTGAGAATGAAATACTCTTCGGAGAATTACGAAGTGAAGCCCAGTTCCCATTCATTTATCAAATTGTCGAAGAAAATCATCATTTCAAAAAAGAGGGAGAACATTATTATCGTCACTCCATGATTTATCGTGAAAAGCTTGATAGAATAACTGAACAAACATTAGAAAAAGAACTTGTTTTGAAAAATCATTCAAAAGTCATGTATGATCCCGATCTCATACCTACAGAAATGATTAAACAATAATCTAAATCTTCCGATATCATGAAAAAATGACTTAAATTCAAGGTAAAAGGAACTATTATGAACAACACACCTAAATTAATCGTTATGCTGACGCACAATGATCACACAGTTGAAAATGCTAGTGAAATTTTCGAATCATGTAAACACTCTAACGCTGAGTATTGGGGGTTTAAAGAAAAACCACTTCCTATTTCTGAAATGAAGTCTTTATTTTCAAAAATGAAATCTTGTGGTAAGACTACTTTTCTTGAAGTGGTTGAATATGACGAAGAAAGTGGGCTCCAAGGTGCACGAATAGCTAAAGAATGTGGGTGCGATATTTTAATGGGGACTGTCTTCTTTGATTCAATAAACCAATTTTGTAAAGAAAACAACATAAAGTATATGCCATTTGTTGGACAAATTACGGATCGTCCATCTATCCTAGAAGGTTCTATCGAGCATATGATTTCTCAAGCAAAAGAATATCTAGCAAAAGGAGTTTATGGATTTGACCTGCTAGGTTATCGTTATACAGGGGATCCTATTGAACTGAACAATACTTTTATTCAAGCCGTCCAAGCACCCGTTTGTTTGGCTGGAAGTATTGATAGCTATGAACGTTTGGATGAAGTCATTGAAGCAAATCCTTGGGCTTTTACAATCGGAAGTGCATTTTTTGAAGAAAAATTTGGTACAAAAATTCATGAACAAATTAATAATGTTTGTAATTACTTAGAAAAATAAGCTTTATAGCATAAAAAGAAGACAAGGCTGGTAAAAAACTCAATTTCAAGAGAAAATGAAGTAAATCTTTCCATAATAAAACGCATATTATCAAACTTTTCATGTACTGACCCCAAAAAGTTAGACAATTAATTTATTCAAAGGATTTAGTTCTGTATTGCACAGGACTAAGTCCTTTTATTTTTACCTTAATTTTCTTATTGTTATAATAGTAAATATAGTAAATTGAATCAAAAATAATACATAATGTGGTATAGTCTTCTTATGGCATATTCAATAGATTTTCGTAAAAAAGTTCTCACTTATTGTGAGCGAACAGGTAATATAACAGAAGCATCACACGTTTTCCAAATCTCACGTAATACCATTTATTGCTGGTTAAAGCTAAAAGAGAAAACAGGAGAGCTAAACCATCAAGTAAAAGGGACAAAACCAAGAAAAGTTGATAGAGATAGACTTAAAAACTATCTTACTGACAATCCAGACTCTTATTTGACTGAGATAGCTGCTGAATTCGGCTGTCACCCAACTACCATTCACTATGCTCTCAAAGCTATGGGGTACACTCGAAAAAAAAAGAACCACACCTACTATGAACAAGACCCAGAAAAAGTAGCCTTATTTCTTAAGAATTTTAATAGTTTAAAGCACTTAGCACCTGTTTATATTGATGAAACAGGATTCGATACTTATTTTTATCAAGAATATGGTCGCTCATTAAAAGGACAGCTAATAAAAGGTAAAGTATCTAGAAGAAGATATCAGAGGATTTCTTTGCTTGCAGGGCTAACAAATGGTGAGTTAATCGCTCCAATGACTTACGAAGAGATGATGACGAGCGACTTTTTTGAAGCTTGGTTTCAGAAGTTTCTCTTACCAACCTTAAACAAACCATCAGTTATTATTATGGATAATGCAAGATTCCATAGAATGGGTAAGCTAGAGCTCTTATGTGAAGAATTTGGGCATAAACTTTTACCACTTCCTCCCTACTCACCTGAGTACAATCCTATTGAGAAAACATGGGCTCATATCAAAAAGCACCTAAAAAAGGTATTACCAAGTTGTAATACTTTTTTCGAGGCTCTTTTGTCTTATTCTTGTTTCAATTGACTATAAATAGAAAAAGTGGACAAATGTCTACTAGGAATGTCAGAAACATCATGAGTTTTCATCAAACTAAAAGGACTTAGCCCTGTACAATACAGAACCAAATCCTTTTAATAAATAATTGCTCTAACTTTTAAAATCCGTACAGAAATTCCAGTCTTTCTCTATTTGATACCAGACATTAGTTTTTCAATACGTGGAACGTAGAAGAGTAAGATAAAACTGAATACAATCGTAATTCCTCCAACAATTCCATAGTAAGTGACTTCCGTTTCGCTTGTATAAAATTTTACAATTTGAGCATTGATAGCTTGGGCAGCGGCATTACTCAAGAACCAGATAGACATCATTTGTGCTTGGAAGGATTTTGGCGCTAGCTTAGTAGTGACTGATAGACCAATAGGCGAAATCAACATTTCCCCCACAATCACAATAGCCCAACTCATAATCAACCAGAAAGGACTGACTTTAACATCTGTCCCAAAGAGCATCCCTGGTAACATCATCCACAAGAAGGATAGACCTGCCGCAAATAAACCGTAAGCAAATTTCTTAGAAGAGGACGGTTGATTTTTACCCATTTTCCCCCACAACCACGCAAAAATCGGCACATAAATCATAATAAAAAGTGGATTGATACTTTGGAAAAAGCTAGATGGGAAATGAATCTGATTTCCAAATACATTAAAGTAAAGTCGAGTTTGATCATCTGCAAATAGAGCAAGAACAACAGAACCCTGCTCCTCAATAGACCAGAAGAGTACTCCAGCGATAAATAGAGGAATGTAGGCAAATACTCGAGATCTCTCAGTGGCAGTTATTTTCTGACTAGATAAAATTTTGAAGAAATAGTAGATTGGAATGATTACCGCAATTACTGTAAAGATATTAACAATCATGTCCACGTTAAATTGGTGAGTAAAGACCAAACCTAGAAGCACCAGAATAACCATGACAAGTGTAATCAGCAAGCGTTTAATCAAGGTCTGCTGCTCCTTCTGTGAAAGTGGATCAGTGGGGTAAAGACTTGATTCAGGTAGGTATTTCTTCCCATCTAAAACATACTTCACCAGACCAAAGAACATCCCAATGGCAGCTAATGAGAAACCTAGGTGGAAATTGACTTCCTGACCTAGATAACCCACTAGATAAGGGGCAACGAAGGCACCTAAGTTAATACCAAAGACAAAGATACTAAATCCTGCATCCCGTCTATCATCCTCTTTCTCATAAATCCCCCCAACCATATCTGAGATATTAGGTTTTAAAAATCCAGTACCAAAGATAATCAAGGCAATAGAAAGATAGAGAGCCACTTGTCCAAAAGGTGTTGCCAAAGCAATATGCCCTAGCATAATCAGAATACCACCGTAAAAGACGGTCTTACGGCTTCCTAAAATACGGTCACTGACAAAACCACCGACAACCGAGGATAAAAATACCAGCGAGCCATAAATCGCCATAACCGATGCAGCTGTGGTCTTATCCATCCCCAACCCACCATCTTGCACACTATAGTACATATAGTAAAGTAGAATAGCTCGCATCCCATAGTAAGAAAAGCGCTCCCACATCTCTGTAAAGAAGAGGGTGGACAAGCCAATAGGATGTCCAAAAAATGTTTTCTGTTTTTCCATATATGTTCTCCTTGAAATATATAATAACTTATTTTACAGAATTTTCAAACAAATGTCAAACAAATTATGTTTGTTTTAGAAAATTTTCTGAAAAATCTATTTAGATCAGTTTACGCTTTATATTCAATTAAAAAATATCAAACTTATCTATAAAATTATTAATGTGTAAAACTAAAATTATATTATCAAACAATCGACATTCCATTCTTAAATACATTCAAAAGCAAAAGAAGGAGAACTATTGATTTTTAGACAAAAAAAGACATCCAAGAGAGAATTCTTGAATGTCTGTAAACGTTGATATAATCGTATTGATTAACGTTTTGAGATAACTGACTTTGTCAGGTTGCAGCCACATTTGTAAGCGACTAAAGTTGCAACAACTGTGTCAATTGCACCAATTTAGTAAAAAAGTACAAAAAAGAACACCCTGAAAGGTGCTCTTTGTAAGTACAGTAATTCTTTCGAATTAACGTTTACTAAATTGTGATGCTTTACGAGCTTTCTTAAGACCTGGTTGGAAAAACTATGATTTGAATAACCTTCAGTAAATGCTTAAAATCAATGTTTTCCCACTTTTTCAGAAAACAGAATTACATCTAATTTGAATAAATTTCAGTTGAATGGTGTGAATTTCACCCTAAAAATATACGAATTGAGCTAGATTTTACCAAAAAGTTCACACCATATAAAATTTATATATAACTGAACTGTAATAGAGAAAAGAGAGCCACCGCTCTCTTTCTTTTTATCTATTATATTTTCGTTTTCCTACCAAAGCTAGTAGTCCAAGACTTGCCCCAAGTACTGCTAGGAGATTCGATTCTTTCGTTCCAGTATTTGGAAGTTGTTTCTTAGGCTCTGCTTTTGCATTTGTAGCTTGTGCAGGCGCTTGATATGTTTTATCGCCTGTAGTGCCTACGGTTACTTTTTCTGCTTTGTAATCCACAATGTTACCCTTTTGATCCATTACCGGAACTGGTTTATACCCCAAGTGTTCAAGCTCTTTACGTTTTTCTTCTGCAAGTGCTACCAATCGTTTTGTTTCTGCTTCTTCGTATTTGGCTTTGGCAGTTTCATAAGCAGTCTTAGCTCGATCTGCTGCAAGGCTCTTAACTTCGTAGTCTAATTTGGCTTTGTTTTGTGCTTGATAAGCATCTTTAAGCTCTGTTTTGGCTTGTTCAAGTTCTGCATTCGCGTCGTTCAAGCGAGCTTTTGCACCTTTAAGGTCTGCAAGTTCTTTTTCGGCTTGTTTAACTTGGTCTATAGCATCTTGAAGTGCTTTCTTAGCAGTAGATACCGCTTGGGCTTTATTTGAAGCAACTGCTTCAAGATTTGCCATCTTATCTTCTTCTGCTTTAAGTGCGTCTTGTGCAACTTGAAGAGCTTTCTCAGCGTTTTTAAGAGTTGCTTGTGCTTGTTTAAGAGTTTCCTCTTTTGTAGCTTTTGAAGCAGTCAAACTATTGACAAGAGCATTAGCATTAGCAAGTGTCACAACTGCTCTTTCATGACGAGCTTTTGCTTCATCAAAAGTCTTTTGAGCGTTAGCAAGTGGATTTTCTCCATTGTTCAAGGCTTTCAAAGTAGCTTGTGCGTTTTGAAGAGCAGTTTGTGCATCTGACTCTGCTTTTGTGGTTGCTTCAAGTTTGTCTTGAGCGTCTTTACGAGCATTCATAGCATCAGCTAGAGTTTGACGAGCTTTGGCAATTTCTTGCTCTTTGTTTGTGTCGCTAAGTGGATTTACAATAGGAGTTTTATCCCATTTTGAGCCGTCTACATGGCTACTGCGAAGACTTGTGATAAAGTGTGTAGTGTAAATCTCATTGGATTTACTTTGTGCTACACCACCGAAATAAGCGACTTCATCAGCGTAATCGAATTGGAGGATACCCTGAGTGTGGAGGTAGTCATTCTTATGAGAAACGAGTTCAATGAGGTCATCGTACAATTTCTCTTTCATTTCTCCAATAGTTTTACGGAATACACCATCTTCATCATCAAAGTCATGATAGAAAGGATTTGTTACAGAGTTCTCATAAGGTTGGAAACCTTTTTCCATGTACTCTTTGTCTTTGGCTTCAGAATAACCACTTTTCAGACCATACTCACTAGCAGCTTTGTAAACACCTTTAGCGTAGTGACCTGCACCACCTTTAGCGCGGTATTCATCAATCATAGCATGTGACCAATCTGCTTTTACATACTCTTTAGCGATTTTGTTAGCAAATTCAAGACTTGATTTTGAAAGAACCACATCTGGCAAACCAAGTTGGCGGCGCATTTGGTTGATGAGGTCAGCTACGAAATAATTAAGTTCATCTGTGAGTTCTTTTGGAAGATTGTTGATGTCGTAGCGTGTTTCATCAGCTTGGTCTTTTGCGGATGGTGTGTACTTGTTAAGAGTGCGGTTTTGGAGTTGCGTTGTGATTACACGTTTGTAAAGCTCCATATTTTTAGCACGGCGAACATCATCTGAATAGTCGATACCCTCACGGATTTCCTTCTTGAACGCAATTTCATCTTTCACAGCCTTGATAAATTCTGGAGCAAGAGTGATGGTTGCCTTGCTATCTTTTTGAAGTGTGTTAAGCATAGACACCGCTTGGTTATAAGTGGTGTTTGCTTTATCTGCGTTTGTTTTGGCAGTTTCTTTTTCTTGAGATTTGTTTTCAAGATTTGCTTGAGCAGATTTAACTGCTTGCTCTGCTTGTTTCAGTTGAGTAGCGTGGTCTTGATTTTGTGCTTTAGCTTCATCAAGAGCCTTTTGTGCATCTGCTTGAGCTTGTTTGCTTGTAACTTCTTCTTTGATAGCTTCGTCTTGTTTAGCTTTAGCATCAGCAAGACCTTCGCCATTGAGAGCCTTTTGTGCGTTTTCTACTTCTGTTTTAGCAGTTGCGACAGTAGTTTTAGCTTGAGTCACTTCTGCTTGTTTTGTACCAACTGTTTTGCCTTGAATAGCAACAGTACGGTCTGCATCGTCTTTTTCAGCTTGCGCAGTTGATACCGCTTGTTCTCTGGTAGGAACACTTGCTTTTGCAGTTCCCATTTTCTTCTCTGCATCTTGAATAGCTTCAGGAGTTGCTTTGTCCGCAGTCTTTTGAGCATCTGCTTGAGCTTGTTTCAAGTCAGTTACTTTCTTTTCTGCTTTATCAGATTTCTCATTCGCTTGATCCAAGACTTCTTTAGCTTTGTCAGATGATTCTTGGGTTTGTTTAGCAGTAGCACCAAGTTCAGCAACCTCTTCCTTAGTAGGAGTTTTCACTTCCACTTTCTTAGGTGCTTCTTTCTCTACCAAAGCTGGTTCGGTTTTGGCAGTTGTAGGCAATGGAACCTCTACTGTATCTGCGTGAGCAGTTCCGATTGTGCTGACAAGACCAGTTGCTGCGATGGCAGAAATAACCGCACCTGTATACAATTTTTTAGTAGTACTATGACTATTTTCCGTAGTTTTTGACATCTATAAACTCCTTTGTACAATGCCCTATGCATTTTATTTAATATAGTACTATTCTACCATACTTTTATCGTTTTTTGGATAGTTTATTATACTTATTTTTAGAGAAAACAGATAGTACAATGGTATATAGTATGGAATATAATAAATTACAAAAGCATATCGCATTTCGAATACGTGAATGCAGAAAAGAGCAGGGATTAAGTCAAGAAAAATTATCTGAAATCGCTGGGCTAGGCGTTAAAGCGATTCAAAATATAGAGAACATGAAGTATGATTTTAAGATAAAAACTCTTGAATCCGTAATCAAAGCCCTAAATCTAACGGTCGAGGAGTTCTTTAATCTACAATCATATGAATCAGAAAGAGAAGACTCCCCAGAAATACTTTTCGAAAATTTAACAAGGTTACCCAAAGAAAAACAAGGAAAAATTATATCTTCATTTAATGAGATTGTAAAGAATATCAAATAAACCCAGCCAAAATAAATTTTGGTTGGGTTTTTCATTATATCTTTAAGTCTTCAGAATAATATTTATCTAACCTAATCTGATTTTCTTCCCACTCATATTCCTCTTCCAGTTCGTCAGCTTCTTCTTCTAATTTAACTGAAAAAGTGCGCAAATAGTCAATACCAGATAATTCTAATGAATTTGTTTTTTTCACTGCACTAGTGACACTAGGTAGCAATAATGTCTCTTCCAAAAAAATAGCTCCCAAATATAAAGCAAATCTTATGTAATTTAATTTTTTTATGTTATTTGAATGTAAAGACTCACTCTCTGGTTGCAGGATGGGAAATTCTCTAAACCTTTCTAATAAATTATTGTCTATCTTTTTAGAACCTTTTGACAGTCTATGAAATAAAGATCTTTTTTCATCTACTTCATTATTGATTAATTCTTCTATAAAACTTTCCTGCTTACAGTATTTTTCATATGGTTTTAGTTGCTTGTACTGATCCCTCATAATCTTGCTATAATTTTTCTTGATATACAAATCAACGACACTTTCTTCAGTTTTAAAATCAGAAATATTTAAAAATGCCTCATATTCCGATAGAGATATGCAAGATATTTCATCACCAATCTCATTGAAATTAATTAAATTATCTTTTATCTTATTTGAAATATAATTTAATTTTCTAAAATATATAAGCTCCTCTGGACAAGGAAATATTTTTGGCAAAAATGATAAAAGAAAAGTAGCACATTCTGGATGATATAAAAGTTCATACCCCAATTCCAAAGACCATTTAATATTACTAAGCTTTCTATAAATTTGTGTTTCTGTTTCTGATAGATATTGCTTTACTACTGGAAATTCTTTTAAAATCGGAATAAGGTTCGTAATATCTTTTTTTACCCCTCTTTTTATTTCATTATAGAAAGCGTCAGGATTCTTCAAATTAAGTCCCAGATCTTTTTGTACAAATTCACCAGCTCTCTTACGTTTGCCCTCATCCTTGTATTGTTCGTATTGTTCCACAATGATATGTTGGTAGTTATTTTCTATGTATATTGTTAAAAAATTTTCTCTACCTAATAAATCATTAATCTTAATGTACGGTTCATAAAAGTTAAACCAAGTATCAGATTTTAACATATATTCCTCCCTCCGAAACTTATGAATTGATTCCCACTTTTTGCGATTATTTTACCACATTTGCTTTTTTTTATCAATTTATTTTTGAACCCTATCTGCATAGGCAAATTAATGTCTTCGTGTTATCATATTTTTGTAAACAAAACATGTTTTAAACTCTGTCAGCGTTCTAGAAAGTCTGACCACGCACATTTTTTAAAAAAGGAGGCATTCACATGCCAAAAGAGAAAAAAATAACACTTGGAAACCGAGAAAGTGCAAGAGCATTTTTGGATTCTTTATCAACTTCCGTTGATGTTCCATCAGCAATTAAAGTTGTTGACAAAAACGATGGCATCATCAACGAAGGTCAGGAAAACCAACGAACTTGGGCTTCACTAACATGCGTAGATAAAAAACTCTACGAAACGTTTGCAAGTATTGGACAAGAGGACTACTGTCCAACGTTTAAAGTCAAGTTGAAAAACTACCAGAGCGAGAACTTAGATAGTTTGATTAACGCTGACATCACAGTTAATAACTACGATGTAGCATTTGTCTTTGACAAACTCAAGCAGCCAATCGGTTTAGCACTAGTGGCTGAGCTTTCTGACATTTCTATTAAATAGAAAAGAGGTTTCATATGAAAAATTTCTTAAGAAAAATCATGGAATTAAAGTGGTATTATCAACTACTTATAGGTTCAGTAATCTTTGTTTTACTAGCACTACTTCTTAAGTTTCTGTTATGGATAGCTCCATTTATATTAGGTTCTTTGTTGCTCATGTGGCTGGTAACGGATGGAGAAATTTTCTCTCTAGCTTGGCATCGATACAAACAAACAAGTCAAACTGCTGTTAATCCTTTATTTGATAACTTCTATCACTGGCTAACTGAAGCAGGGGTAACAGAACTACCAATCTCTTCACTAAGTTACACACAAGGTGTCGAAGTTGCGGAACAAGGCATTTACTTTGTTCATATTGACAAAGAAATCTCTGACGAAGCTCTTGAATACTTTGCAACAAAAGCAAGACAAGTTGTAAAAACTATGTCAAACGATTCTACAGATTGCGTTGTAAGTCGCTATAAGCGTGATCCCTTTCTTGCGATCAAAGTTCGTTTAGTGTCAACTAATGACATGATTCTAATGCAAAAACCTCAAAGAGAAGAGGATTTCTAGCATGATAAAAAACGTTTTCGACGTCAACGTCAGGGGACAACCCTCCCCTGTCACTGTTGACATTAACCGATTTTTTGCATGGATAATCGCAGGCCCGTCTGGTTCGGGAAAATCTACTTTTTTGAGAAGACTTCTAGGCCTCATTTCATTTCATGATACAGATGCTGAAGCTTACTTTCTGGATTTTAAAGCCGATGAGGAAATGTTTTCAATGGCTGGTGACCATGTGGCAAGAGGTTTTAACTGTCTAGAACTTTTTGAAACAGTCTACAAACGCTTTGAAAATAGACTTAATAAACAAGAAGAAAACTCTCATAATCTTTACTTGATTTTTGATGAGTGGCAAGCTTTCCTTGCTTATCTAGAACAAACAGATAAGAAGAAACATAAAGATGTTTTATCAAAAATGTTAATACTCAACAGTATGGGCAGAAGTTTAGGTTTACGAATCATTTTATCTAGTCAACGTTTCTTAATGTCTGATTTGCCAGGGCGCTACAATTTTAATTGTGTCATATCCTTATCAACTAGCTTTCTGCTAGCAACAAACAACAGACAACTCCTTTTTCCTGATATGGAAAAGGACGAAGTTTCAGTAAAACCTAGAGGATATGGCTATTTCCAGCTAGAAGGGGAACCTGTTAAGATGTTTCGCACTATTCAAGTAAGAGACGAAGAACGGTTAAACCAGCGGATGCAAGAGCTATTTTCAAAATATAGCTAGCGCTTTTTCTGCTACACTTGTTTGATGCGACACTGACCTACCTAGGGATTTCATCGGTTTAGTGTCGGCACGACATTACCAGCAGAAAAATGCCTATTCGCAAGGGCTTGAGGGGTGGGGATTTTTTAAGCGCAACGATGCCGAAGGCAGGGAGTGAAGCGCCAAAAAATACTACCCCGTCCCTTGTTGAATTGGCAAGCGTTCTCGGTTCGATGAGAATCCATCGGGCAGGAGAGGCTGGGGTTTGAAGAGTTAAATTTAATTCTTAATTATTCCTAACGCGTGTTAGACTGGGCTTGTCAACGGTCTAACACTAGAATAATTAAAAGAATAATTAAAGAATAGTTAAAAAAGAAAGGTTAATTATACATGGCAACAAAGAAAAAAGAAGCACTTTTGACTTCCGTATCAATTACACAATACTTTGATCCTAAATATTGGAAAAATGGCTGGAATGAAGAACTGATTAAGTCTGCAAATATTGAAAAAATTCTTGAGGAAATAGTAAAAAGAGTTAGTGATGTCGCAACTGTTTTCGAAGCATACGCAATCAAGCATGACAAGGATACATCACTTGTTTTTGACAGTGTAACTAGTTCAATAACCTCCAAACTAAAAGAGCCACATATTCACGCTTTACTCAAATTTGAGAAAGGGGCAACACTAACTGATTTAGCAGTAAAAATAGGATTAGAACCTCAGTATCTTGAGAAAGCTAAATCTGGTAGATATGGCTACGATAACTTGTTAGCTTATTTAATTCATGCAAAAGATAAAGACAAATATCAATACACTCCTGACGA
Organism: Streptococcus sp. 714; assembly: GCF_013277115.1. Lineage (GTDB taxonomy): Bacteria > Bacillota > Bacilli > Lactobacillales > Streptococcaceae > Streptococcus. Next base: position 198,039 of record NZ_VMMH01000003.1, on the reverse strand, counting down.
AGTATTCACTCTAACAGGTAAAAACTACTTAGAGGTTTATCACGAAAGACAAGGAAGCTGGCTGAAAGGTAAAGCAAAAAAAGAAGTTCAACAAAGTTATGAGGATATCGATTTATTAATTGATAACATTCTGAACGAGAATATTACGAAAAAGGAAATACTACTCAATAAGCAATACCATACTCTTTATACAGTTCATAAAGTTAGAGTAAACGACGCAATTAAAAGCATTGGAGAAATTAAGTGCGCAAAAACAAAAGATGAACTAGAAAACGGAGAGTTTAAAAAGACAATCCTATTCATATACGGTGCATCTGGACTTGGCAAATCAACGTTTGCAAAAGAGATAGCAAAAAGTCTTATTCAGTTAGCAAAACTGAATAATAAAAAATGGCAATCAGTCCTGACCGCAGGCACTAACATGTTTGATGAAGTAAACGGAGAAGAAATCCTACTACTTGATGATGTTCGAGGAGATAGCTTAACTGCTTCAGACTGGCTGAAACTATTAGACCCTTATAATATTAGTCCTATCTCAGCTCGTTATCAAAATAAAATAGGTGCTGCTAAGGTCATTATTATCACAAGTTCTAAACATCCTTTGACCTTCTTCTACCATACCAAAGGAAATAATCGTGAAGACTTATCACAATTCGTTAGAAGAATTGAACATCTAGCAACATTAAAAGGTGGGGGGGATGAACCAATTTTTTATGAATCTCACCCTACAAGAACATTGAATAATCTGAGACGAATCCCAGAGATTGGATATGATACTTACTTATCGTACGATTTTACACCTGATAACGAAATGAAAAGTAAGGAAGAGCTTCTATCCATGCTAGTTTCAAAGGTTGGACTCAATAATCAATGGGATATATGGGAGTACGACAAAACAAAAACCCCATCCGAAACTTTGACGAGCGAGGACGAGGTTGCAGATAATCAAGAAAAGTAAATAGGGTATCTCTTGATAGCTCTATTATACCATACATTGGAGGAATACATGCAAGTCATTTTACCAGATGAACAAGTTCAACAAATTCAGCTCCTACTTGCTGAACTTATCAAGAAAGAAATTGAAAATAGATTAAACAATAGTAACCTTGACAGTCCGTTTTTAAACAAACAACAGACTTGCCACTACTTGGGTATCTCAAACAATACTCTCGACAGTTGGATTAAAAAAGGATTACCTTACATTAGAGTTGGAAAAACTATTCGTTTTGATAAAGCAGAAATCAATCGCTGGTTACAAAATCAGTAGCATTTCTACCGTGGTTTGTTATAATGAAATCACGGTATTTTTCTAGCTCAATTAAAAAGGAGAATACTATGTCAATTACAAAAACTAAAAATGGAACTTATCGCTTACGAATCTATATTCCTGAGGAAGTTAAGTCTTCACTAGGTGTTGATAAGAAAGTGATTGAAAAACGGTTCAAAACAAGGAGTGAAGCAAAAAAATACGAACTAGAACTTCAAAACAAGATTGACAAAATTATTAGTGGGGAATCAGCCTTACTAGAAAATAATGGTTCTATACTCTTTTCCGACTTCTATAAAAACGTTTGGTGGGAATCCTACAAAGCAGGACAAACCACTTCTACAACTAAGCCACCTTCTCAAGCTACCATAACTGGTACAGAAATTGCCTTTAGAAAACATATCTTACCTATGCTTGGTAACTACTCTATTGAGTTTCTCAATCAAAATAAACAAGTTGTTTTAAATCTATTAACTCAAAAGGCTGAAGAATATGCAAATTTCAAAGTTATCAGGAGCTACGTTAATTCTATCTTTGACTGGGCGGAAGAATTAGAATACATCGAAACAAACCGCCTATCTAAAACAATAAGTCGTATCAAAGCCACTAAGAAAATCAAGTTGCAAGAATCTAAAAAAGATGAAGATTTATACCTATCTCAAGAAGAACTTCAAGCATGGTTTACAGCTTTTGAAAAGGATTTAGATACTGGAAAAATTCTATTCAAAGACTATGTTTTGTTTTATACCACCTTTTTCTTGGGAGATAGAAAATCAGAGAGCTACGCTTTACAATGGAAGCATATCAATACAAGTGATCAGGAAATTCAGTTAGTACAAGCTTTGGATAAATACAAAAATCCAAAGTCTACCAAAGGGAATAAAAAGACAACTTTCCGAATTCCCATTGAATTGACTAACTTACTTAAAGAATGGAAAAAACAGCAAAAAGATGAACTAGCAAAATTTGGAATTATCCAATCCAATGAACAGTATGTCTTTACTTATATCGATATGAAGGGTAATGTTAATAGCCCTCTACACTCTGACTATCTTAATAATAAAATGAAATCTGTCAAACGTCGTCATCCTGAACTTAAGCATGCTACACCTCATAAATTAAGACATACAGGGGCAACATTAGCAAAACAGGCTGGAACATCTATTGAAGATATATCTGAGGCTCTAACACATAGTGACACGATTACAACAAAGACTTATGTCAATACTTCAAATGTCATTCCAATGGCTGTTGGAGAGATTGCTTATCGCAATCTAAAAAAGTAATGGTGTGAATTTGGTGTGAAAAATGGTGTGAATTTTGCCAAAATTCATCAAAAAAACACCCCATGGTGTGAACCATGAAGTGCTTTGAAACGTTGATATAATCGTATTGATTAACGTTTTGAGAATTGTGATGCTTTACGAGCTTTCTTAAGACCTGGTTTCTTACGTTCAACTTTACGTGAGTCACGAGTAAGAAGTCCTGCGCGTTTCAATGAATCGCGGAAGTCTGGGTCTACTTGAAGAAGGGCACGAGCGATACCGTGACGGATAGCTCCTGATTGACCAGCGTATCCACCACCTACAACGTTAACGAAAACGTCGTATGAACCTACAGTTGAAGTAACTGCGAATGGTTGGTTGATGACAAGACGAAGGTCAGCGTGTGGGATGTACTCTTCAACATCTTTTTTGTTAACAGTGATTTTACCAGTTCCTGGAACAAGGCGAACGCGTGCAACAGCGTTTTTACGACGTCCAGTACCTGCATATTGTGCTTGTGACATACTTTATTGTTCCTTTCCTTAGATAAGTCCTGAAATGTCAAGAACTTCTGGTTGTTGTGCAGCGTGAGTGTGCTCAGCTCCAACAAATACTTTCAACTTCATACCTTGAGCGCGTCCAAGTGTATTGTGTGGAAGCATACCTTTAACTGATTTCTCGATCAAACGTACTGCATTTTTAGAACGAAGTTCACCTGCAGAGATTTGTTTCAATCCACCTGGGTGGTTTGAGTGAGTGTAGTAGATTTTATCAGTTGCTTTTTTACCAGTCAATTTAACTTTTTCAGCATTGATAACAATCACAAAGTCACCTGTATCAGTGTGTGGTGTAAATGTTGGTTTGTTTTTTCCGCGAAGTACGCTAGCAACTACTGCAGAAAGACGTCCAAGTGGTACATCAGTTGCGTCAACTACGTACCATTTACGTTCAACTTGGCCTGGTTTAGCCATAAATGTTGTTTTGTTCATGATTTCTCCTATATATAGTTCGATTTTTGTTTACGGTGATGGGTGTTCCTTCCCATCGAAAAGTATTTGGAAGGTTCCGGGGCCTTTCAAATGGGGTAAACAATACCGCCTACTATAATACCAAATTTCACCCCTAAAAGTCAATAGATATGAAAAATATTTTTCTGAATTCCACTCTTTTTATCTCTAAAAAACCTCGCTTTCGCGAGGCTCTTCTATTTATAAGATAAGGCACGTCTAAAGGTTTTCCAAATCCCTAAATCATCCGTTTGAAGGACTAGGCTGGCATACATGCGTCCGATAAATCCTGTTGCTACCACTGCAAAAATCACTGTAATAGCAAGTGAAATCCATGCTTCTACTCCCCCTGCATAGCCATTAATGGTTCTAAATGGCATGAAGAAGGTCGAAATAAAGGGAATATAAGAACCAATCTTCAAGATAAGATTGTCACCAGCTGCCCCCAGAGCTGTCACTCCAAAAAAACCACCCATAATCAAAATCATCAAAGGCGACAAGGCTTTTCCCGAGTCCTCAGGACGAGAAACCATAGATCCTAGGAAGGCTGCCAAGACCACATACATAAAGAGACTGACCAAAATAAAGAGCAATGTATTCAGTGAGAATGCATCTCCCAAGTGATTCAAAATACCAGACTGAGCCAAGAAAGGCAAATCCTTAAAGAGCAGAATAGCTGCCAGACCACCTACAACATAAATCCCGATATGCGTTAAAATCACCAGAAACAGAGCCATCATCCGTGCATAGAAATAGTGACTAGCCCTTATGCTAGAAAAGACGACTTCCATAATTTTGGTGCCTTTTTCACTGGCAACTTCCTGAGCCGTTACACCCGCATAGGTAATCAGGATCATATAAAGAAAGAATCCTAAGGCTCCTGCTGCCATTGTTTGAATAAACTTTTTATTTTCCTTGGCTTCATCAATCTTTTCTGTGAATTGAATTGTCTGCGCTAAGCGTTTTTCCTGCTCTTGAGACAAGGAGGCAGTTGAACGATTAAGCTGATTTTGCAGTTCATTGAGTGTACCTGTAACTGCAAATTTAATTCCATTTTCAAGCGATGTTTCGCCATGATAAACTGCCTTTAGAACACTATCTTCTTGATCAATGGTCAAATAGCCTTTTAATTTTTCGTCTTTAATTGCTTCTTTGGCACTTGCTTCGTCTTTATAGTCAAAGTTAACACCATTTACATTCTTCAATCCTTCTGCTACAGATGGCACTGTTGTCACTACTGCCACTTTATCATTTTTAGCCATTGAAGAGCCTTGGAGATAAGCAATTCCTCCAGAGATTCCTAAAAAGAGGAACGGTGAAATCACCATAAAGAAGAAACTCCACGATTTGACATGTCGAAGATAGGTTTCCTTGATTACAACCCACATATTTCTCATACTTCCACCCCTGATTCTAGTTTAAAGATTTCATCGATTGTTGGCGCTTGTTGGTCAAAGGTTGCGATATATTGCCCCTGAGTCAAGATTGGGAAGAGTTCCCTTCCAGCGCTTTCATCCTCCAAGATCAATTTCCAACTGCCTTGCTTGGTCAAGCTCACCTGCTTGACATGAGGAAGGTTTTCCAATTCTTCCTTGCTTCGTTCACTTGAAACAAAGAGACGCGTTTTCCCGTATTGATTGCGGACATCCTGAACCGGTCCATGCAAGACCACACGGCCATCTCGAATCATCAGAATATCATCACAAAGCTCCTCGACGTTGGTCATGACATGGTCAGAAAAGATAATGGTTGCTCCGCGCTCTTTTTCCTGAAAAATGACTTGCTTGAGCAATTCTGTATTGACTGGGTCCAATCCACTGAAAGGTTCATCCAGGATAATCAAGTCTGGCTCATGAATCAGAGTAATAATAAGCTGAATCTTCTGCTGATTTCCTTTTGACAGACTCTTGATTTTATCTGTCAACTTGCCTTTCACTTCCAACCTCTTCATCCATTGAGGGAGTTTTTCCTTGACCTCCTTGGCATCCATGCCCTTTAGAGTCGCCAAGTAGCGAACCTGTTCAAGGACTGTCAATTTAGGCATGAGACTACGTTCTTCAGGCAGATAGCCAATCCGAGCATAGGTCTCCTGACGAATATCCTGACCATCCAGACTGATTTCTCCTTGGTATTCTAAAAATTTCAAAATACTGTGGAAAATCGTTGTTTTCCCAGCACCGTTTTTCCCGACTAGCCCTAAAATACGACCTGGTCGCGCTTGAAAGTCAATACCAAACAAAACTTGCTTGGGTCCAAAACTTTTCTCTAGACTTCTTACTTCTAGCATCTTTCACCTCCGAAATGTCTTGCACTCATTATACTCCTTTTTGATAGCCTTTACAATGATTTCTGTCCATTTTTATCATCCTCATTTTAGTAAAAAATCTTGGGGTACTTTGAGTTATGAGTACATTATACACTGGTAAACTCCGATTTATCTTCTCTGTTCCTTAACTGTCTATTTTTGATCCTGAATTGTTATTTGAAAAGAAAAATCCACCCCGGAGGATGGATTGATGAGTTAACGCACTTCTGCATTCACTTTTTCTTCAAGTGATGTTTGGATTTTTTCCATGTAGCGTGCGACTTCTTCGTCCGTTAAGCTATCTTCTGGATTTTGGAAGGTCAAGCTATAAGCCATTGACTTCATACCAAGCCCCAATTTCTCACCTGAGAAGACGTCAAAGAGTTTGATATCTGTCAAACGTTTCACGCCTGCAGCCTGGATAGCGTCCACAACTTCTTGGTGAGTCACTTCTGCTTTGAGGAGAAGGGCAACGTCACGGCTAACTGCTGGGAATTTCGTGATTTCCACAAATGGAGCTGCTGGCTGAAGGGCAGCCTCGATGGCTGAAAGGTTAAGCTCCGCTACATACGTTTCTGGAATATCGTAAGCCTTAGCAGTGACTGGATGCACTTGGCCAAGGAAACCAAGAACTTGGTCACCAAGTGAAATCACAGCTGTACGACCTGGGTGGAGACTTGCAATTTCAGCTGTAGCTGTATAGGTCACTTCTAGTCCCAAGCGAGTAAAGAGGGCTTCTAGAATTCCCTTAGCATAGAAGAAATCAACTGGAACTGCTGCCGTTTGGAAATCTTTTTCAGCAACCAAGCCTGTCAAGGCAAAGGCAAAGCTATTGATCTCATTTGGAAGTTCTTCTTTTGGATTGCCAGTTTGTTCAAAGACTTTTCCAATTTCGTAAAGAGCCAAGTTTTTGTTCTTACGAGCCACGTTATAGGCAACGGTATCAAGGATACCTGAGATCATATTTTGACGGAGGACAGAACGGTCCACAGTCATTGGCCACATAAGTTCTGTAAGGTTACTTGGTTGAGCTGTGAACTCAACGGCTTTTTCAGGAGTTGTCAGAGCGTAGGTGATGATTTCTGTCAATCCTGCCCCTTCAGCGATCGTACGAACTTGACGACGAAGTTTTTGTGTCGCAGTCAATTCACCTGCTGTACCATCGTCTTTTGGAAGACTGGTTGGCAAGCGGTCATATCCATAGATACGAGCGATTTCTTCAAAAAGGTCTGCTTCAATAGTTATATCCCAACGACGACGGGGTACGCTGACTGTAAATGATTCTGCATTGCCAGAAAGGCCAAAGCCAAGACGACGGAAGACATCTTCAACATCAGCGTATGAAAGATCTGTTCCAAGGACACGGTTGACGTCTGCAAGGGTAGAAGAAACTTCCACATCAGAAGTATCAAGCTCACCTGCTGAAACGATGCCCTTACGAACCGTCGCACCAGCAAGTTCTGCAATCATGCTAGCCGCCGCATCAAGGGCTTCATTGACTGTTGCCACATTGATGCCTTTTTCAAAGCGAGAAGATGACTCAGAACGAAGATTCAAGCGACCGCTAGTTTTACGGATAGATTTGCCATTGAAGACAGCAGCTTCAAGGACAACGCGACTAGATTTTTCCGAGATTTCTGTTGCTTGCCCACCCATGACACCTGCAAGAGCTACTGGCTTGTCTGCGACAGTGATAACTAAGTCATTCACGTCCAAGTCACGTTCTTCACCATCTAAAGTCACCAATTTTTCACCAGCACGCGCTTCACGTACACGGATATCAGTCCCTTCAAAGGTATCCAAGTCAAAGGCATGCATAGGTTGACCAAAATAGAGCAGGATGTAGTTGGTCACGTCCACTACGTTATTGATAGGACGGATACCTTCGTTCATGAGGAGGTTTTGCAACCATTGTGGACTTGGTGCGATGGTCACATTATCCAAGATACGAGCCGCATAGTAAGGCGCCTTGTCTGTCTCAATGCCCACAGAAAGGGCATCTGCTGCAGCTTGGTCAGTTTCTGAAAGAGTAAATTCTTTAAAGTTGACTGCCTTGTCATAGATAGATGCCACTTCGTGCGCTACTCCACGCATAGAAAGAGCGTCTGCACGATTAGGAGTGATGGAAAGTTCGATAATTTCATCATCCAAGTCTAGATAAGAAAAGACTTCATCTCCAGGAACTGCATCTTCTGGCAAGATTTGAATACCATCTGCAAATTCCTTAGGTACAACTGAGTCAGAAATGCCCAATTCACCAAGTGAACAGATCATTCCAAGTGACTCTAAGCCACGGATTTTCCCTTTTTTGATTTTGTAATTGTCAGCGATACGAGCTCCTGGAAGTGCCACCATGACCTTGATACCAGCACGCACATTTGGGGCACCACAAACGATCTGACGGGCTTCTTCTTCGCCAACGTTAACCTGACAAACATGAAGGTGAGTTTCTGGAACATCTTCGCAGGACAAGATCTCACCGACGACAATTTTTGAGAGACCAGCAGCAGGTGAGTCGACACCCTCTACCTCGATCCCTGTAGTTGACATTTTTTCAGCCAACTCCTGTGATGGCACATCAATGTCCACCAATTCTTTTAACCATTTATAAGATACAAGCATAATTCTGATTGTAAGGTTCCACCAAGTGTGACCTTTTCAATTCCTTTCTTTTTCTTCGAGTCAGTCCTTGCCATTCTCATCTAGAGAAAATGACTAGAACTGTATAGGACTATGTTTCAGGTTTCAACCTTATTTAAACTGTTCTGAGAAGCGGACATCTCCTTGGTAGAATCCACGGATATCGTTGATTCCGTAACGGAGCATGGCTACACGCTCTTGACCAAGACCAAAAGCAAAGCCAGAGTAAACAGTCGCATCGATACCACTCATTTCAAGGACACGTGGGTGAACCATACCGGCACCCATAATCTCGATCCAACCTGTTTTCTTACATACATTACAGCCTTCTCCACCACACTTGAAGCAGGAAACATCCACCTCAACAGATGGCTCTGTGAATGGGAAATAAGATGGACGCAGACGAATCTGACGCTCTTCACCAAACATTTTTTGGACAATCAACTGAAGCGTTCCTTGAAGGTCTGCCATAGAGATATTTTTCCCAACAACCAAACCTTCGATTTGGTGGAACTGGTGACTGTGGGTCGCATCGTCTGTATCACGACGGAACACACGCCCTGGCGAGATCATTTTCAAAGGACCTTTTGAAAAATCATGTGCATCCATAGCACGCGCCTGAACTGGAGACGTGTGGGTACGGAGCAAGATTTCTTCTGTGATATAGAAAGTGTCCTGCATATCACGGGCTGGATGGTCTTTGGGAAGGTTCATGCGTTCAAAGTTATAGTAGTCTTGCTCCACTTCAAAACCATCCACAACTTGGTACCCCATCCCAATGAAAATATCTTCGATTTCTTCACTTGTTTGTGTGAGGACATGACGGTGACCAGTCGCAACAGGACGACCTGGAAGTGTCACATCGATACTCTCGCTAGCCAGTTGAGCTGCGACTTTCTTTTCTTCCAAGAGCTTAGCAGTTTCTTCAAAGGCTGCTGTCAAGACATCACGCGCTTCATTGACGTGTTTCCCAATGATTGGACGCATCTCAGCAGAAACATCTTTCATCCCTTTGAGGATTTCAGTGAGCGAACCCTTTTTACCAAGGACAGAGACACGCAAGTCTTGCATCTCTTTTTCATTTTCAGCAGTAATCTGCTTCAAGCTAGCCAGCGTTTCTTCGCGAAGCGCTTTTAATTGTTCTTCAATAGTTGACATAATTCCTCCATCAGTCCCTCTTAGATAAAAAGAAAACCACATGTCAAAAACTCCACTCGGAGCGTTGACACGCGGTACCATCCGTTTTTATCTGACAAGTCAGACCTTCATTTCTAAATCCATGCGCAAGTGAATTCACCCAGCTTTCATATAGAGAGCTTGCAGTCACGGCTCTCCTCCCTGATATACTTCCCTTGAGTTACTAGTCTTGCAGATTTCTATTCAATTACTACTTAGTTTATCAGATTTTTACCATTCTTGCAAGACCTATCTCACTTCTGCTTGCCTTTAAATCGCCATTGGAAGCGGAGCTTGTCATAGAAGGGAAACTCGATAAACAGGACTCCCAAACCCACACAGAGACTGGCAAGGACATCTGATGGGTAATGAACTCCCAGATAGACCCTTGATATCAGCACACTGACTAGATAGAGAGCAAGGACGATTTGCACGATTTTTCTCCAGACTGGATTTTTAATCCGTTGACTGAGAATGACAATCAGAGAGCCAATCATCAAGGTTACAGCCAGAGAATGCCCACTTGGGAAGGAAAATCCTTTCTCCTCAACCAAGTGTAAAATAGCTGGTCGTGGGCGCTGGTAGATATTTTTAAAGGTCACGATTGAAAGACCTGCTAAAGCCAAATTCCCCAGCATAAGTAGGCTTTCAATCTTCCATCGCTTACGATAAAAGATAAAAGCTGTAATGACAACCCAAGTGATAATCACCGGAATATCAATCAAGCGTGTGATGGCCCTAAAAAGAATAGTCAAATAATCTGGTAAGTCTCCTCGAACGGCAGTCTGAATCGGTTGGTCAAAACCGACCAGCGTTTCAGGGTAAAATTTGACAATATAGCCAAGAATAACGAAAAGTAAAAGGGCAAAACTGCCCTTCATTAAAAATGTTTGTTTATCTTTCATAATGTTTTAAGGTTGGTTTCAAGAGAACGTACAACAACCAGAATGAAACGGAAAAGATTACACCCTCAATCAAGTTAAAAGGCAATACCATAGTCATTAGGTAGTTGGACAGTCCCAAAATTTTTCCAATATCAAAGTTAGCAAACTTAGCGTACAAAGGAACAGCGTAAACATAGTTGAGAACCAACATAGCTACGGTCAAACCAATAGTTCCAGCTAGAGAGCCTAGTAGGAAACGAAGGGTTGTCCGTTCCTTTTTCCAAATCAAAGCAAATACGATGACAAAAACTCCCAAAGCCACGATATTCATCGGCAAACCAATGTAAGTATTCACTCCCTGACTGTTAAGAAGCAGTTTCAAGAGTGAGCGAAGCAAGAGAATTCCTAGAGCAGCAGGCAAATCCATGACCACCAGACCCACAAGGACTGGCAAGATACTAAATTCGATCTTGAGGAAGGACGCCGCTGGTAAAAGCGGAAAGTCAAAGTACATCAGCACAAATGAGATGGCTGATAGAATTGCAATGGTCGAAAGTCGACGTGTGTTTGTCATAACAGGTTCCTCCAATTTTCTATAAAATCAGAAGAAGTTAGAAAGGATTCCTCTATCTATTCTTACTTTTTATATCCCAAATCTTTCCTCTTACTCTATTAAAGAAAATTAAAGCAAGCGGTTACAATTCGGCTATAAATCCATCAGAACAGACAAAGCTATTCTTTCGTCTTCTCCCATCCAGACTATACTGTCGGTTGTGGAATCTCACCACATCAGCTTGCGCTCGCGGACTTATTTGGCTAAGATATTTTAGATTTATCTAGGCGTCGCAGTCGAAGATAATACTTAAAGTATATCCAGACAAGACAACGACGAGAAAGCTAAAATAGCTAGTCAAATTTACCGCCGGTCGGGAATTTCACCCTGCCCTGAAGACTCTTTTATCATAACAAAAAACGCTTGCAAGCGCAAGCATTTTGTTCATTTTCATTTTTTATTTCAATTTATCCACTTCATAGGTATGAACAAGCTCAAGACCAGCAAAGTTCTGCTGGCGAAGGGCTTCGTAAACAATCATGCAAACGGTATTAGACACATTGAGACTGCGGACGTGTTCATCGTTCATAGGAATACGGAGAGCTTTCTCAGGATGTTCGCGCATGAAGTCCTCAGGCAAGCCCTTGTCTTCACGGCCAAAGAGAAAATAATGGTCTTCGTCAGTCGATAAATCTACCTCAGAATAGACTTTTTCCGCGAATTTTGAAATCAGATAGAGTTTTCCCTTCATCTGAGACATGAAATCTTCCAAACTCTCGTAAAAATAAATCTCTAGCTTATCCCAATAATCCAATCCAGCCCGCTTCATCTTGCGGTCATCAATAGGAAAACCCATTGGCTTGATGATGTGGAGGGGAGAATTGGTCGCAGCGCAAGTACGCGCGATATTGCCTGTATTTTGTGGAATTTGAGGTTCAAATAATACAATGTGATTTGTCATGACTTGCTTCCTTTCACCATTGCAAAAAAATAGCCACACTGCCCGGAGTCAAGCTCAGCAAACAGCGTGGTTAAGGCATCGTTAACTTACCTCACAACAGGTTTGAAGTAAATCAGCGAAACTACTTTCTTAGTATAACACTTTCAGAATCATTGTCAATAGAAACGACTTGATTTTTTCAATTTTTTCAAGCTATTTCCAAGGGTTGTAAAATCGTCCCTGATTCTGCAAGATAAGTAGTAAACTAGCTACTAAAAACAAGGTTGCCAAGAGCAAGGTTATATAGTCTCCTTTTTTCAAGGCCTGGTAACTATACCAAGTGCGTTTTTTCTCTTTCCCAAAGCGGCGAAGCTCCATGGCGGTCGCGATGGTATCAATGCGTTCTAGCGAGCTAAAAATCAAGGGAGTGATAATGCGCAAATTGCCTTTGATTCGTTGCATAAGAGAAGCTTTCTTAGATAATTCCATCCCACGCGCTTCTTGAGACATCTTGATGGTAAAGAATTCTTCCTGCAAATCTGGAATATAGCGCAAGGTTAGGCTGACAGAATAGGCAATCTTATAAGGCACACCGATTTGATTTAAACTGGAAGCAAACTGACTAGGATGGGTTGTCATCAAAAAGATAATAGCCAGAGGAATGGTGCAAAGGTACTTAATAGCCAAATTTAGCAGATAAAAGAGTTCTTGACTGGTCAGAGTGTAGGCACCGATTCCCTGCCAAATCACACTTTTCTCTCCGTAAAGTCCAACCCCATACTCGGGAGAAAAGAGATAGACCATCAAGACGTTTAAAACGGCAAATACCGTCGCAAAAACGGCTACAAAGGAAACATCTTTAAAGCGGATTTCTGACAAATAGAGGAGAAAGACCGAAAAGATGGCAATCAGAACAAGCAGTCTGGTATCATAGCTAATCATGGCAGCCAATGACACGAGAATGAAAAAGAGAAGTTTACCAGCTCCTGACAAGCGATGAATCACAGTATCTCTATGCTGGTAACCGATTAATTTAGCTTGCATCCTTCTCTCCTTTCTTTGTAAAATGCCGTTAAAGCAAGTGGATCAACGTCGAGCTTCTTAGCCAAGTTGAAGATAGAGGTTTCTTTTAGATTGGCTTTTACTAACAGCTCGGGATTGCTCAATAGACTAGCTGGATCAGTATCAGCAATCAATTCCCCGTCCACCATGACAAGAGCCCGATCTGAATAATCCAGCATCAATTGCATATCATGGGTAATCATGACAATCGTATGCCCTTTTTGATGCAGCTCTTCGAGAAATTCCATAATCTCAGTATAGTTCTTCTGGTCTTGACCAGCTGTCGGTTCATCTAGGAGTATAATTTCAGCTCCTAAAACCAAAATCGATGCAATAGTCACACGCTTTTTCTGCCCAAATGACAGAGCAGAAATTGGCCAATTACGGAATTCATAAAGACCACAGATTTTCAAGGTTTCATAAACTCTCGTTTCAATTTCCTTCTCATCCACACCTCGCAAACGAAGCCCTAGAGCCACCTCATCAAAAATCATATTGGTTGAAATCATTTGATTGGGATTTTGCAGCACATAGCCTACTCGTTCTGCCCGCTCTGCAACAGAATCTCCTTTGATATCCTGTCCTTCCCAAAGATAGCGACCTTCCGTCTGAATAAAGCTACTTAAGGCCTTGGCTAGAGTTGATTTCCCAGCTCCATTTTTTCCGACAATGGCAATCTTTTCGCCCTTTTTAATATCCAGATAAATGGATTTTAAAATCAGTCTATCATCATAAGAAAAAGACACATCCTCTAATCTAAAGAGTGACTGCAATTCTTGGGTTTCTTTTGCCAGCTCCGTCTGTAACTGAACCTGGCCTTTTGAGATAGACAAGTTATCCAGATTTGCTAATTGTGCTTCCTTGACTAAATCCACACCCAATTGACGAAGAGTAGTTAGATAAAGGGGTTCTCGAATTCCATTTTGAGTCAACAGATCAGTCGCCAGTAGCTGGTCAGGGCTCCCATTAAAGAGGATACGACCATCGTTTATCAAGACAATCCGATCCACAGAGCGATGCAGAACATCCTCCAAACGGTGCTCAATAATAAGGGTCGTCGTCCCTTCCTCCTTATGAATCTGGTCAATCAACTCGATAATATCCTGACCTGACTTGGGATCTAGATTGGCGAGTGGTTCATCAAACAAAAGAATCGGACTCTCATCAATCAAGACACCAGCCAGACTGACCCGCTGCTTTTGTCCACCTGACAAATCTTGAGGACGCTGAGTTAGTAAAGGGATAAGGTCCAGCTTTTCAGCCCATTTATGAACACGACTTTTCATCTCTTCTAGAGCTGTCACATCATTTTCAAGAGCAAAAGCCAAATCCTCTGCCACAGACAGGCCAATAAACTGCCCATCTGTATCCTGCAAAACCGTGCTAACCAGATGAGATTTATCATAGATGCTCATATCAAAGGCTGCTTGGCCCTTGATCAAAAATTCTCCAGACATCTGACCCTTGTAAATATTGGGAATAATCCCATTCAAACATTGACCCAAGGTAGACTTACCTGACCCAGATGGACCAACAATTAAGACTTTCTCTCCCTTGTAAATGGCCAAATTCACCCCTTGCAAGGTAGGTTCTTGTTGCGTTTCATACTGGAAAGAGAAATCCTTCCACTCAATTATAGCTTCTTTCATCTTACTCTCTTCATTCGCTTCTTAGACTTCTATTTTATCATAAATCGAACCCTTCTTGCAGTCTCTTCTCTTAAAATCTTAGCGCCAAAAAGATTCCTAGCCTAGCTAGCTTGCTTGACTAGTCTATAAGTAGTGAAAAAGACCGGTTGCCCAGCCTTTTCCCTTATGTTAATCCTTTTTCAAACTTCCTGAACGAGTCTGCGTACGTGAATAAGCTATCAAAAGAAGAGTTCCTGCAATAGCAATAGTCACAGCGTTAGCAATACCTGCAACAATCCCTTGAGCAAATACTTTTTCTGCCGCTTCTTGATAAATCACAACATCTCCAAGTGGTGCCAAGACTCCCCAAACAAGAGCATTTGCAACAATCTGAATGAGGTTAAAGAAGACAATATCTTTCAACCCAAAAATACCCTGTGTTACTCGAATGTATTTTCTAAAGAGACCTACAGCTAGACCAAAGAGACCGCTAGCAATAATCCAAGTCCACCAAAGACCGTAGCCAGCAAGAGAGTCCTTCACTGCATGCCCAATTAAACCAACAAGTAATCCCACTAGAGGGCCAAAAATGATAGACAAGAGGCTCTGTACCGCATACTGAAGCTGGATGCTTGTATTTGGAACAGGCGTCGGAATGCTAATCATCCCGATAACAACAAAGAGTGCAGCTCCAACACCGATAGCAACAACTTGTTTAATTGATTGATTTTTCATCTATATTCTCCTATTTTATGATTCTATTTTCTTTATTTCAATGGTCCAAGATGAACCGACACCTACATTATAAGCCTTGGCAAAAGAACCTTGATTAATAGCCAGACCTAAACGATAGAGAGAATTAATGTAAAGGATTGGTTGCCCAATTCTCACATCCGCAAATGATTTGCCATAAACAACCTGATTTTGATAGACCAGCATATCTGCATGATAGATAGTCACTTCAAAACGATCACCGAATTCTGGTTCCAGCTTGTAAAATTCTTCTCGCGTGATAGAGGTCCAAAGCGAACCGAAACGCACATCCAGAATGTCGATTGCTCCCTTCACCAGATGATCCTCAATGATTGTCTCTACGACTGGAAGCTCTACAATCTGGTCCACACTGAGTTCTGGCCCCACTTCCTCAAAAGTAATGTGACCACTGGCTAGTTTAGCACCAGTATAGGCATAAACATCACGACCGTGGAAGGTATAAGAATGCTCTGTATTTTGACGTCTATTGGCTACTTCAGAAATCTCACGAATAGCTACAATGCCAACGTGTTTCTTGATAAAAGAAAGCGTCCCATTGTCTGGCGTGACAATGTATTGATTTTTTGCAGTCTTGGCAACCACGCTCTTACGTTTCGAACCGACACCTGGATCGACAACCGATACAAAAGTCGTTCCCTCAGGCCAGTAATCCACCGTCTGAAAGAGACGATAGCTCCCCTCAAAAATATTATAAGGCGTGATATCGTGCGTCAAGTGATGGATTTTTAAGGTTGGGGACTCTTCTAAAGCCACTCCAATCATAGCCGATACCGCACCATCAACCAGACCAAAGTCTGATTGTAATACCAGTAAATTATTATTCATTTTGTCTCCTTGTATACCCTTTATCATACCATATTTCAGAGAAAGGTGCTAATAGCTATTTTAAATGATTGGGATATAGTTTTACCTTATAACAAAATTCCATTAAAAGCTCTGGTTATTAGCTAGTAGGTGCATTTTTTCTTGAAAAAGGGTATGATAGTTACATCATGAAAAAGTAGGTTTTATTATGAAAATTATCCTTGTCGGAGGGGGAAAAGTTGGTTTTGCCCTCTGTCGCTCCTTGGTTGCAGAAAAGCATGATGTTTTGCTGATTGAGCAAGACGAAGCTGTTCTCAATCATATTGTTAATCGCTTTGATATCATGGGTATCCTTGGTAACGGGGCCGATTTCACCATCCTTGAGCAAGCCAGTGTTCAGGATTGTGATATCTTTATCGCCTTGACTGAATACGATGAAGTGAACATGATTGCAGCAGTTCTAGCCAAAAAAATGGGAGCTAAAGAAACCATCGTTCGGGTGCGCAATCCTGAATATTCTAACTCTTATTTCAAGGAAAAGAATATTCTCGGTTTTTCTCTTATCGTTAACCCTGAACTCTTAGCTGCCCGCGCTATCGCCAATATCATTGACTTCCCCAACGCCCTATCTGTCGAACGCTTTGCTGGTGGACGCGTTAGCCTGATGGAATTTGTCGTCAAATCAACTAGCAGTCTTTGCCAAATGCCCATTTCTGATTTTCGGAAAAAATTTGGCAATGTCATTGTCTGCGCTATAGAAAGGGATCATCAAATTATCATCCCAAGTGGTGATATGACCATACAGGATAAAGATAGAATCTTTGTCACTGGTAACCGTGTTGATATGATGCTCTTCCATAATTATTTCAAATCTCGTGCTGTGAAGAGCCTTCTCATCGTTGGAGCAGGTAGAATTGCCTATTATCTACTAGGTATCCTCAAAGACAGTCGTATTGATACAAAAGTCATCGAGATTAATCCTGAAAGGGCACGTTTCTTTAGTGAGAAATTCCCTAATCTCTATATTGTCCAAGGAGATGGTACCGCAAAAGATATCTTACTAGAAGAAAGTGCTCAAAACTATGATGCAGTAGCAACCCTAACAGGAGTTGACGAAGAGAATATTATTACTTCTATGTTCCTGGATAGTGTCGGGGTGCAAAAAAATATTAGCAAGGTTAACAGAACTAGTCTCCTTGAAATTATTCATGCGCCTGATTTCTCAAGCATTATCACTCCGAAAATCATCGCTGTAGATACAATCATGCACTTTATTCGTGGTCGTGTTAATGCTCAGTATTCAGACCTTCAAGCCATGCACCATCTAGCAAATGGTCAAATCGAAACCCTACAATTCCATATCAAGGAAGCCAATAAAATGACTGCCAAACCTCTTTCTCAACTGAAACTAAAAAAAGGAGTTCTTATTGCAGCCATCATTCGAAAGGGCAAAACGATTTTCCCTACTGGAGAGGATATGCTTGAAGTCGGTGACAAACTTCTAGTAACGACCTTATTGCCGAATATCACTAAGATTTATGACTTAATCGCGAGGTAAGAGATGAATAAAAGTATGATTCGTTATCTCCTTTCAAAGTTACTTCTGATTGAAGCTGTTCTTCTTTTGGTTCCTGTGGCTGTTGCTATCTATTACCATGAATCTAGCCAAGTTTTTACAGCCCTCTTTTCAACAATAGGGATTCTCGTATTGCTAGGCGGTTCAGGGAGTTTGCAAAAACCAAAAAATCAACGGATTTATGCCAAGGAGGGAATCTTGATTGTGGCCCTCTGTTGGATCCTATGGTCTTTCTTTGGCGGTCTCCCCTTTGTCTTTGCTGGGCAAATTCCCAGCGTTATCGATGCCTTTTTTGAGATTAGTTCTGGCTTTACAACTACTGGAGCAACTATTCTGAACGATGTTTCGGTCCTCAGCCGTTCCCTCCTCTTCTGGCGAAGTTTTACCCACTTGATCGGAGGAATGGGAGTGCTTGTTTTTGCACTTGCTATTATGGATAATGCCAAGAATAGCCACCTAGAGGTGATGAAGGCTGAGGTCCCTGGCCCTGTTTTTGGTAAGGTTGTATCCAAGCTCAAAAATACTGCCCAGATTCTCTATCTCCTTTATCTAGCTCTCTTTTCCCTCTTTGTCATTATCTATTATCTAGCTGGCATGCCCCTATTTGATAGTTTTGTCATCGCTATGGGGACAGCAGGTACAGGAGGTTTTACAGTCTATAACGATGGAATTGCTCACTATGGCAGCTCACTAATTACCTATCTGGTTAGTATCGGAGTTATGGTTTTTGGGGTAAATTTCAACCTCTACTACTACCTCATGCTCCGTCGCGTCAAAGCCTTTTTAGGAGATGAAGAACTTCGGGCTTACTTGGTCATCGTACTGGTTTCTACAGGCTTGATTAGTCTTAATACCCTCTATCTCTATCCAGGATTTTCTAAGAGCTTTGAAATGGCCTTCTTCCAGGTTTCCAATATCATTACGACGACTGGTTTTGGTTACGGAGATATTACCAACTGGCCCCTCTTCTCCCAGTTTATCCTCCTCTTCCTTATGGGAATCGGTGGTTCTGCTGGTTCAACCGCAGGTGGACTCAAGGTTATTCGAGGCCTCATCCTTTCAAAAATTGCCAAAAACCAGATTTTGTCAATCCTATCCCCCCACCGTGTTTTGACCCTCCATGTTAATAAAACAGTGATTGATAAGGATACCCAGCATAAGATTCTCAAGTACTTTGTCATCTATGCTATGATTTTGCTAGCACTTATCTTTATTGTCAGCCTAGATAGCAATGATTTTCTAGTTGTGACCAGCGCTGTCTTCAGCTGTTTCAATAATATCGGGCCTATTCTAGGAACAACTTCTAGCTTCTCAATCTTTAGTCCTATCTCAAAAATTCTCCTCTCCTTTGCAATGATTGCAGGACGTTTGGAGATTTATCCAATCCTACTTCTCTTTATGAAGAGGACTTGGTCTAAGAGATAAAATACAACCACACATTGTAAACTTACAAAGTGTGGTATTTTTATACTCTTCGAAAATCTCTTCAAACCACGTCAGCTCTATCTGCAACCTCAAAACAGTGTTTTTTGAGCAACCTGCGGCTAGCTTCCTAGTTTGCTCTTTGATTTTCATTGAGTATCAAATACCTCCCGCAACTCAACAAGTATCTTTGAATCCCGGTCAGATATTTCAGTGCCTGACTTAAGGAATTTAATAATCCAAAAAACAACCCTCAGTCGACTGACCGAGGGTTACTTATTTCATTATTCAAGAACTTGATTAGTTCAATGCATCCAAGGCATCATCCATTGAAAGAACTTCGTGGAAGACACGTTGTGTCAATTCAGTTTTTTGTTCTGGAGTGAGGTATTTAGTGTTTACACAGTATCCAGAGATACGTACGATAACGTCTTCACCAGACATGATCTTTTCGTAAACATCGTTCAAGTCCATAACGTTCAAGTTAACGTGTTGTCCACCGTTTTCGAAGTAACCATCAAGGATTGTTACCAAGTTATCAACTTGTTCGTCACGAGTCTTACCAAGAGCGCGAGGTGAAACTTGAGTTGTCAATGAGATACCGTCAGCTGCATAACTAAAGTCAAGGCTAGAAAGTGAGTTCAAGTTTTGCAACCATCCACCTTTAGCTTTGTTAGATGGGTTAGCACCTGGTGAGAAGAATTCAAGTTTAGACAAGTTCACAGAACCATCTTCGTTGAGGTATACACCTTTGTGAACTGGTGAGTTACCAGTTTGTTTAGAGTAAGCAACGTTAGATGTGATAGTCAAAAGTGAAACTGTAGCTTCTGCGTCTTTGTAAAGTTTGTGGCTACGTAGACGAGTAGTGTAAGCTTCGATCAACCATTCTGCCAATTCGTTTGAACGTGGGTCATCTTCACCCCAACGTGGGTATTCACCGATTGTTTCGTAATCGTAGATGTAGCCATTTTCGTCACGGATTGGTTTAACTGTAGCGTATTTGATAGCTGACAATGTATCAACAGTGTTAGCAAATCCACAGATACCGAATCCCATGTTGGCACGTTGTTTAGTTGGCAAGAAGGCCATTTGAACAGCTTCGTAGTTGTACTTATCAGTCATGTAGTGGATGATGTTCAAAGCATCTACGTAAGTGTCAGTCAACCAGTCAAGAGATTTTTCAAAGTTAGCTTTAACTGATTCGAATTCAAGAACTTCGTCACGGATTGGTTCGATGTCAAATACTTTATAGTCTTTATGAACATCGTCGTAACCACCATTCAAACCAGTAAGAAGGGCTTTCAATACGTTTACACGAGCACCGAAGTACTGGATGTTGTGGCGTTGTTCTTCATTTTCTGGGTCAAGTGGAGACACACAGCATGAGATACAGCTCATTTCACCGTATCCATCTTTAGCCATTGTTGTTACACCTTCGTATTGGATAGAAGAGTGTTTGTGGCTCATGTGCATACAGTAGCGACGGAAGTTGTATGGCAATTTATCAGTCCAAAGAACTGTCAAGTTTGGTTCAGGAGAGTTACCGATATTGTCAAGAGTGTTCAAGAAACGGTAGTCCATCTTAGTAACACGGTGACGACCATCGTTACCCATACCAGCCATAGAAGTTGTGATGAATGTTGGATCACCTGAGTACAATTGGTCATAAGCTTTAGTACGAGCAAATTTAACTGTACGAAGTTTCATAACGAAATCATCAACGAATTCTTGGATTTCTGATTC
The DNA here is from genome assembly GCF_013277115.1 of Streptococcus sp. 714. Taxonomy (GTDB): domain Bacteria; phylum Bacillota; class Bacilli; order Lactobacillales; family Streptococcaceae; genus Streptococcus. The sequence goes on along the minus strand of NZ_VMMH01000003.1, from coordinate 176,993 downwards.
AGTAAATGTACCACGAGCAAGGTCACGTTCTGCAAAGATGTCCAATACGATTGGTACACGTCCTAGAGATGTAGCAGCACCGTTGATCACACGGCAAACAGACATGAAGGCGATGTTAACCCATTGGATAGCTTCTTTAACGTTCATCGCTGGTTTGCGAACGTCAACTCCGTATAGGTCACCCAAGCGAACAACTTGTTGCAATGCTTGGTATTGAAGGTTGATTTCTTCACGAAGACGGATTGTTTCTTCATCGATTTCTTCGATTGCATTCCAGTCGTTTACTTTTTCTTGCATCAAGTAGTCTGCACCGTAAAGAGCAAGACGTGCGTAAACACCGATGATACGTCCGCGTGAATATGCATCTGGAAGACCAGTTACAGTGTGTGCGTGACGAGCGCGACGGATATTTGAAGTGTAGGCACGGAAGATACCGTCGTTAACTGTTGTTACGTATTTAGTAAAGATTTCGTGAACAGCTGGGTCTGGTTCGTATCCATTTTCTTTCAAAGTAGTTTCAGCCATACGGATACCACCTTTTGGCATGAAGTTCAATTTGAAGAGTTCGTCATTTTGGATACCAAAGATAACTTCGTTTTCTTTATCGATAAATCCAGCAGGGATATCAGCGATAGATGTTGGACGAGTGTCCATTGGGAAACGAGTTTCTTCGTAGTGAGCCTTAGTTTCTTCTACAATTTTTTTGATGTGAAGTGAACGTTCTGTTGGTCCAGCAAGGAAGCTTTCGTCTCCATCGTAAGGTGTGTAGTTAGCTTGTACAAAGCGTGATACACTTGCTTTTTCTTTCCAATCTACGCCTTTGAAGCCTTCCCAAGCTTTGTCAAAAATATCTTGTGCTTCAACAACTGTCTTAACAACCATGTTAATGTCCTCTTTTTTCTTTCTAGTAACAACTATCTGTTACATTCATGAGACAAGTATACCACACAGTAATCGTTTTCAACAAGTGGAAAACCCCTATTTTTACACTTTCTTTTCTAAAACAGTCTATATTTCATTCCAAACTGTATTATATTTTTGAAAAAACAAAGTCCTTTTTTCTTTTTTTCAGAAAAAAGGGTATAATAAAAGAAAATAAGCAGTAAAAAGGTGCTAGACATGTTAATTTTTCCTTTGTTAAATGATTTGTCAAGAAAAATCATCCATATTGACATGGATGCCTTTTTTGCTGCGGTAGAAATCAGAGACAATCCTAAACTCAGAGGAAAACCTGTCATTATCGGCAGCGACCCTCGGCAAACAGGTGGGCGGGGAGTCGTTTCTACTTGTAGCTATGAGGCACGAGCTTTTGGTGTCCATTCTGCTATGAGTTCTAAAGAAGCCTACGAACGTTGTCCTCAGGCCGTCTTTATCTCAGGAAATTATGAAAAATATAAAGCTGTGGGACTCCAGATTCGAGCTATCTTTAAGCGTTATACAGATTTGATTGAACCTATGAGCATTGACGAAGCCTATTTGGATGTAACAGAAAATAAACTCGGGATTAAGTCAGCAGTCAAAATCGCTCGCCTCATTCAAGAGGATATCTGGCAAGAACTCCATCTAACTGCTTCTGCTGGCGTTTCCTACAACAAATTCTTAGCTAAAATGGCCAGCGATTATCAAAAGCCACATGGTTTGACAGTGATTCTACCTGAACAAGCTGAGGATTTTCTCAAACAAATGGATATTTCCAAGTTTCATGGAGTAGGAAAAAAGACGGTGGAAAGACTTCATCAAATGGGAGTTTTTACCGGTGCTGATCTACTTGAAATCCCTGAAGTGACCCTAATAGACCGTTTTGGCAGACTGGGCTATGACCTCTATCGAAAGGCTCGTGGTATTCACAATTCCCCAGTCAAATCCAATCGCATCCGTAAATCAATCGGCAAGGAAAAAACCTATGGAAAGATTCTCCGTGCCGAAGAAGATATCAAAAAAGAGCTGACTCTTCTATCAGAAAGAGTCGCTCTCAATCTCAGTCAACAAGAAAAAGCTGGAAAAATTGTCATTTTAAAAATCCGCTACGAGGACTTTTCAACTCTTACTAAACGAAAAAGTCTGATTCAAAAAACACAGGATGCTAGCCAGATAAGCCAAATAGCCCTGCAACTCTATGAAGAATTAAACGAGAAAGAAAGAGGTGTCCGCCTGCTGGGGATTACCGTGACTGGATTTTAATACTCTTCGAAAATATCTTCAAACCACGTCAGCGTCGCCTTACCGTAGGTATATGTTACTGACTCTGTCAGTCTTATTTACAACCTCAAAGCAGTGCTTTGAGCAGCCTGCGGCTAGCTTCCTAGTTTGCTTTTTGATTTTCATGGAGTATAAAACCTTGAAGAGCTGACCCTTCAAGGTTTTTCTTATACAAATAAACGAACAAAGCTGTAAAGTAGCAAGACACCACCAAGCACGATACGGTATTTACCGAAAAGGGTAAAGTCGTGTTTTTTCACATAACTTGTCAAGAAACGAATAGCGACCATGCTGACTGCAAAGGCGACTCCCATCGCAACCAAGAGCAAGAACAATTGCCCAAAGCTCAAGAGTTGTCCTGCTTTCACAAATTTGAAAATCTTTAAGGCACTAGCTCCAAACATAACAGGAATCCCAAGATAGAAGGTAAATTCTGTCACAACAGAACGACTGGTTCCATTTAACAAACCACCGACGATTGTGGCTCCAGAACGGCTAGTTCCTGGTAAAAGGGCAAGAACTTGAAAAAGTCCGATATAGAAAGCGGTCGTATAAGGAAGCTTGTCCAACTCTGTTACACTTGGCTCAATAGCACGCGCTTTATTGCGCTTTTCCAAATAGATAAAGGCAATCCCATAGATAATCAACATAAGAGCAACTGAAACCATGTTATGGAAGTGGGTATCAAACCAATCATCAAACTTAAAGACGGCAAGTAAAGGCAAAGTTGCAACCAAGACCTTCAACCACAGTCTCCAAGTCTTACGAACTTCCTGCTTGTCCTTAGTCGGTTTGAAAGGATTGAGCTTGTTAAAATAAATCACCATGACTGCTAAAATAGCACCAAGCTGAATTACAACATTAAACATGGACATAAAGGCTTCGTTTTGATTTTGATATTGGATAAATTCCTCTGCTAAAATCAAGTGACCTGTACTTGAAATGGGCAACCATTCCGTAATTCCTTCAACAATCCCGAAGAAGATAGATTTTAAAATTTCAATAAGATACATAGATTACTCCTTTTTCTATCTTCCATTATAGCATACTTTTTCAGTCTATGACAGCTCTCTTTAAAAGGCACCGATACTGCCACCGCCTCCGCCACCGGAGAAACCACCGCCAGAACTTCCACTTCCAGAAGATACAGAATAGGTACTTGCTGTATTTGCGACACTAGCATAATGGCTCATTTGTGCTGTTGAATGATAAAACATACTGTGCCAGCTATAAGCTACATAGAGATTGATGTCTGGATTTTCCACTTGGATATGATGAACCTTCATCAAATGACTGACCTTATCCGCATAGCCAAATAAGGTCGCATAGACCAAGAGGCGATTCCAGACTACAATACTTTCCAATTCAGCCTGATCCAATCGTGCAATCTCACGTAACATATTTTCAAAACTGGTCCAGAGATAGTAGACTTCTGCTCCCGCTTCATTTAGAACACCATCACGATTATCTAGTCGAAGTTTCCAATAATAGAAAACAGCCAAAACCAAACCTAGAAAACCAAGTATTGGCAAGGGGAGGTAAAGATAGCCATGAACGTCTAAACTGTACAAGAACAAACCAAATCCGATAAATAAGGGCAAGATAGTGGAAATACCCATACCCACCTGCAAGGCCTTTTCTCCACCAGTCAAGGAACGATAATAATCTGGGAGGCCCCAGAAGGAAACTCGATTTCTCACTCCTTCTTGCATCTCTTTCAATACTTCTTCAAAAGACGATTTGAGCTGACGCCCCTTTGCTTGAATCCGTTTTTCATCAGAGACTTTTGCTCTACGATAAAGACTATCAGATACCTTATAATCTGCAAACAAATTGGAAAGAGTTTCTTCTTTTTTGCCTGAAAAAGCCAGATTTAGACAGTCTATCTCAAAACTTGACAAAGCATCTTCTCTTACCAGCCTCAAGCCAACTGCATCTCCTTCTGAAATGATAGAGACATTCCCACGGTCTATTACATCTAACAAAGTAGCTTGAATGAGTTGATCAAAGGTGAATTTGCCAGCCCCCTTGACTAAGGGACTCACTTCCTCCAAGGAGGTCGAGTAGACAGCCTCTGATAAAACCATAGGCTCTAATTCCATTGGTGGCTCATAGAGACGATGATTTTTGGCATATTTGACTGAAGGAGTGGTCTTTCTTCTATAGATAAAATAGAAGAAAGCACTCAATAACAAAGAGATGGAAAGTATCGAAGGAAAGACCCAAGTAACGAGTTGTTTACTCAGCTCTTTTTCTCCAACAATCGAGTCTTCTATCTTATTAAACTCCTCTAAACGATTCCCTTTCAAGCCCTGATCCCTAGCGCTAGCAAAATCAGTTCGAGGCCAGTAGGCATGCAATTCAACTCCACGCTTAGGAGGAAGATTGTCTAAACGAATAGTATAATCAAAGTTACTCTTTTCAATCGTTCCTTCTTTAAAGAGTTTCCCTGTATGGAAAAAGAGTTTTTCAGCCCCCTTATCTCCCCTTACATGAAATTCAAACTTTCCAATAGCCCCTGAACTATCTGTTAAAGGTTGCCAATTTAATTCAGCAATGTCATCATATAGGAAAAGCAAATTCTTTAAGTTCCAGACAAGGTCAACTTCAACTGTGTCACCTTCCTGACCTGGATTATAAACTTTAACAGTATAACCATCTGCTCCTTCTATCACTTCGCTAGTAACGTCTGTCAATTCAGCACCATTTTTCGCGGCCTGAACCTTTGGATGAGGATCAATGTCAAATCCACTAGGCATCTTGCCAGCACGTCCAAGTCCCACGATTTGGCCTTTAAAGTCCTCCTCAAACTGGTAAACTATCTTTTGTCTAAATTCTGCCGTATTGTCTGCATGAATATACAAATCACCTTGATAAGAGTTTATCTTAAAATCAATGGCAAAAACAGAAAGTGGCAGAAGGCAAAACAAGCCTAACACCAGTAAGAAAAAAGTTTTTTTCATCAACTAAGCCCCCTTTTTATCTTTGCTATCATTATATCATTTTTTCTCAAGTAAGGGCTTACCCATATTGAAAAATAAAGTTTTTTTCGATAAAATAGGAGACAGTTATTTTTTAATAGATTAGAAATAGGAGAAATCATGAGAAAAATATACTTATCTATTTTCACAAGTCTCTTGCTGATGCTAGGACTTGTCAATGTTGCTCAAGCTGATGAATATTTACGCATCGGGATGGAAGCAGCATATGCTCCCTTTAACTGGACCCAAGATGATGATAGCAATGGAGCTGTCAAAATCGATGGAACCAACCAGTATGCCAATGGATACGATGTCCAAATTGCCAAGAAAATCGCTAAAGACTTAGGTAAAGAACCTTTGGTTGTTAAGACCAAGTGGGAAGGTCTAGTCCCTGCCCTTACTTCTGGTAAAATTGATATGATTATCGCAGGTATGAGTCCTACTGCTGAACGCAAACAAGAAATTGCCTTTTCAAGCAGTTACTACACTAGCGAACCAGTTTTACTTGTCAAAAAAGATTCTGCCTATGCAAATGCCAAATCTTTGGATGACTTTAATGGTGCAAAAATTACTTCTCAACAAGGTGTTTACCTTTATGACTTGATTTCACAAATCCCAGGTGCTAAAAAAGAAACAGCCATGGGAGACTTCGCTCAAATGCGCCAAGCTCTTGAGGCTGGTGTCATCGATGCCTATGTTTCTGAACGTCCAGAAGCACTAACTGCTGAAGCTGCGAACTCTAAGTTTAAAATGATTCAAGTAGAACCTGGTTTCAAAACTGGAGAAGAAAATACGGCTATCGCTATCGGGCTTCGTAAAGATGATAATCGTATTAGCCAAATCAATGCCAGCATTGAAACCATTTCAAAAGACGACCAAGTTGCCTTGATGGATCGTATGATCAAGGAACAACCCGCCGAAGCAACAACAACTGAGGAGACTAGCAGTAGTTTCTTTAGCCAAGTCGCTAAAATTCTTTCTGAGAACTGGCAACAACTCTTGCGTGGTGCTGGTGTCACTCTTTTAATCTCTATCGTCGGAACCATCATAGGTCTCATTATCGGTCTTGCCATTGGTGTTTTCCGTACTGCTCCTCTCTCTGAGAATAAAGCCATTTATGGATTACAAAAACTAATCGGCTGGATCCTCAATGTCTACATTGAAATTTTCCGTGGTACTCCAATGATCGTTCAATCGATGGTTATCTACTATGGAACTGCCCAAGCTTTCGGTATCAACCTTGACCGTACACTGGCCGCTATCTTCATCGTTTCAATCAACACTGGTGCCTACATGACTGAAATCGTCCGTGGTGGTATCCTAGCAGTTGATAAGGGACAATTTGAAGCAGCGACTGCTCTTGGTATGACCCATAACCAAACCATGCGTAAGATTGTGCTACCTCAGGTTGTCCGCAATATCCTACCAGCAACTGGTAATGAGTTTGTCATCAATATCAAAGATACATCTGTATTGAACGTTATCTCTGTTGTTGAACTTTATTTCTCAGGAAATACCGTGGCAACTCAAACCTATCAATACTTCCAGACATTTACAATCATCGCCGTGATTTACTTTGTCCTCACCTTTACCGTAACACGTATCCTACGCTTCATCGAACGCCGAATGGATATGGATACCTATACTACAGGTGCTAATCAAATGCAAACGGAGGATTTGAAATAATGACACAAGCAATCCTTGAAATTAAACACCTCAAAAAATCCTATGGACAAAACGAAGTGCTAAAAGACATTTCTCTCACTGTCCACAAGGGAGAAGTTATCTCTATCATCGGAAGCTCTGGAAGCGGAAAATCGACCTTCCTCCGCTCCATTAACCTACTTGAAACGCCAACTGATGGACAAATCCTTTATCATGGGCAAAACGTCCTCGAAAAAGGTTATGACCTCACACAATACCGTGAAAAGTTGGGAATGGTGTTCCAATCCTTTAATCTCTTTGAAAATCTCAACGTTCTTGAAAACACAATCGTCGCTCAGACAACTGTCCTTAAACGTGAACGTACAGAAGCTGAAAAGATTGCCAAAGAAAACCTAGAAAAGGTCGGTATGGGGGAACGCTACTGGCAAGCGAAACCAAAACAACTCTCAGGTGGTCAAAAACAACGTGTGGCCATTGCTCGTGCCCTTTCAATGAATCCTGATGCTATTCTCTTTGATGAACCAACATCAGCTCTCGATCCAGAAATGGTTGGAGAAGTACTTAAAATCATGCAGGAACTTGCCCAAGAAGGCTTGACTATGATTGTCGTAACCCACGAAATGGAATTCGCCCGTGATGTCTCCCACCGTGTGATCTTTATGGATAAGGGAGTAATCGCTGAAGAAGGCAAACCAGAAGATCTCTTCACCAATCCTAAAGAAGACCGTACAAAAGAATTCCTTCAACGCTATCTCAAATAAAAAGAAAAGGCTGCACCAACCGTGCAGTCTTTTTGTTTGGTCAAAATGAAAAGGCAGACCCTATTTAAGAATCCGCCGTCATCCAAAGATTAATCTTCAAATTTTTCATGATTTTTGTCATAGAAATCAATTAAACCTAGAGCTGTTTCAAATGAAATATTTTTTACTTTCGCACGACCCTGCGCTAGAGCAATGATAGACATCTCACGCGCATTCGTTTCCTTAGAGATACGGTAGCCTGTGATTTTCTTATCACGAACCCAGCCAACAACTGATTCTACTTTTTCAAAGTTTGACTTAGCCATGTTCTTCTCCTATTTTCTTCTTTACGATATATTATTCTATACGTTTTTATGTCTTTTGTCAATAAAAAAACATATATTCAATAAAACAAATGATTTAGTTTTTTCTTACTTCTTTTTTAAAGCCGATAATATATAGGTTTTTAGTTGCTATAACCCATTAGTACGCACCCTAAAAATAATTGAATTATTAAACTTATAATTCGCAAAAATATTCATCAAGAAAAAATACCAGTTTCTCAATAGGATAAACAGGAGTCATATTCTATATCTTCATTTTAATCTATAAGTTTGTCAAAGAGAATCTTCCTTTTCTGACTATCTCATATCTATTTTATCCTTTCTATTTCCTTTGGTTCCCTTCCTGTTACTATTTAACTTTTTTAACCGGTACAATTGACTTATCTCATCAAATTTTGCATATTCTTATAACACACCGCTATTACAATCAGCATTTAGAATAACACTTCCTAGTATTCCAAATGTTCTACTCGCCTCATATTACTGCTATCATATACTATATTCAATCAACTCACCAAATCTACCTTATAAGCATTGATTATTTTTTCTAATTCCTATTATATTTAATCAAACTTAAAATTATATATATAAAATATGGTATTATAAAAAATAGCCCTATGTATAACAAGTCATTCTTCTTTATTATTATAAACTGAAATAAAAAATAATAGGTACTATAGTGAGTTATAGTAGAAGTAGTACGATAGTTTTCCTAAGTCCATAGGAATCGCCCCCTTTCTTCACCCTCATTATAGCACCTATACATCAGTTGTGCAAATAATATGATATTTTTTTATTAATCCTCAGACAAGCATATTATAGAGCGTTTCATTACCATTTAAGTTAATATAAGCTGGATCGAAGCCTTCCATTCTACGGATCAAACCTGCATAATCATGCTTATCTGCTAAAGCTATCCCAATTAATACAGGCCCTGTACCCTTGCTAGCTCGTTTGATATACTCAAATCGTGTGATATCATCATTTGGACCCAGGATATCATTTACAAACTCACGCAATGCTCCTGGACGCTGTGGAAAATTGACCACAAAGTAATGCTTGATCCCATCATAAATCAAGGCACGTTCTTCCATTTCTGGCATACGGTTGATATCATTATTTCCTCCAGAAATGATACAACAAATGGTTTTCCCCTTGATATATTCAGCCAAAACTTCTAAAGAGGCGATACTAGCCGCTCCAGCAGGTTCTGCGACAATCCCTTGCTTAGAGTAGAGGTCAATCAAAGTTTCAGAAATCAATCCCTCATCGACACCTACCAAAGTTTGAACATGTTGACGAGTTGCCTCATAAGTCAACTGACCTACCTTTTGTACGGCAATCCCATCTGCAAATTTGTCAATTTCCTTGAGCTTAACAGGTCCACCAGCTTCAAAGGCAGCCTTCATGGAACGTGCCCCATTCGCCTCTACTCCGATAACCTCGATCTCTGGACTTGTTTCCTTGATATAGGTGGAAACCCCAGCAATGAGACCGCCACCACCAACAGGAACCAAGACAGCATCAAAATCAATCGATTCTTTTCGAGCTTCTTCTAAAATCTCATAAGCAACTGTTCCTTGACCTGCCTGAACATGGGCATCATCAAAAGGATCAATAAAGGTACGATTTTCAGAAATTGTAAATTCTTGAGCTGCCTTAGCTGAGGCATCAAAAGTATCTCCAACTAGTTTAATGGTTACGAAGTCCCCACCAAAAAAGCGAACCTGCCCAATCTTTTGTTGCGGAGTAGTAATGGGCATAAAGATAGTAGCAGGGATTTTCATTTCATTACAAGTATAGGCTACTCCCTGCGCATGATTTCCCGCAGAAGCACAGACTACCCCACGCTCACGCTCTTCCTTGCTGAGCTGAGAAATGGCATAATAGGCACCACGAATTTTAAAAGAGCGGACACGTTGGGCATTTTCCTTTTTCAAATAAATCTTAGCACCATACTTCTCCGATAAATAATGATCATAATCCAGTGGGGTATTCACAACCACACCGCTCAAGACCTTATGAGCCTTGATGATATCTTTTGAACTTAACATCTTTTTCTCCTAGACTATTCAAACTATCACAATCCATCCTCTAAAAAGAGCTGAATTGATTATAAAAGCGAGTTAGGTCCCCCCAACTCGCCTTCACCTTAATTTCTATAAATTAGTTATAGATTTTGAATGCATCGTCGTCGTTTTTACCAACGAAAGGCATTGCTTTACGCAATTCTGCACCAACTTTTTCAATTTCAAGGTTAGCTGCTTGTTCACGGTAAGCAGTCAATTTTGGACGTCCAGCTTTATAATCATTTACAAAGTCATTTGCAAATTTACCATTTTGGATATCTGCCAAGACAGCTTTCATGTTTTCTTTAACTTGCTCAGTGATTACACGTGGACCTGATACATAGTCACCGTATTCAGCAGTGTTTGAAATAGATTGACGCATTTTTTTGAATCCACCTTCATAGATCAAGTCAACGATCAATTTCATTTCGTGAAGAACTTCAAAGTAAGCCAATTCTGGAGCGTAACCTGCTTCTGTCAAGACTTCGAAACCTGCTTCGATAAGGGCAGTTAAACCACCACAAAGTACAGCTTGTTCACCAAACAAATCTTCTTCAGTTTCTTCTTTGTAAGTTGTTTCAAGAAGACCTACACGAGCTGCCCCAACACCTTTACACCAGTCCATAGCAATATTTTTAGCATTTCCTGTTGCATCTTGGTATACTGCGTAAAGAGCTGGTACACCAAATCCTTCTTCGTAAGTACGACGTACCAAGTGTCCTGGTCCTTTAGGAGCACACATGAAGACATCTACATCGGCAGGAACTTTGATAAATTCAAAGTGGATGTTGAAACCATGGGCAAATCCAACTGCGTTTCCAGCTTCCAAGTTTGGAGCGATTTCTGCTTCATAAAGTTCTTGTTGGATTTCATCTGGTGCCAAAATCATGATAACGTCAGCCAATTTAGTAGCTTCTGCTACTGTGTAAGTGTCAAATCCATCTTCTTTTGCTTTGTCAAAAGATTTACCTGGACGTACACCGATAATGACATCACGACCTGAGTCACGCAAGTTTTGAGCATGCGCATGTCCTTGTGAACCATAACCGATAACGGCAATTTTTTTACCGTCAAGCGCTGCTACTTTAACATCTTTTTCGTATTCCATTTGAACTGCCATAGTTTTCTCTCTTTTCTATTATTTATTGCCTTTTAGGCTGGTTTAACAAATTTAAGTTGGATTGTTAATCGCGGGTAAATCCAGTTGCACCCGTTCTAGCAATATTACGAATACCGTATGGTCGAATGACTCGCAACAGGGCTTCGCTCTTTTCTGCATTTCCTGTCATCTGAATGGTAATCGTGCTTGGCGCTACATCCACCACCGTTGCACGGAAAGGTTGAATAATCGCTAAAATCTCAGCTCGCTTCTCAGCTGGCGCTGACATCTTAACCAAAATCACCTCGCGCTCCAAATGAGGCTTGTCTGTAATATCTCGAATGCGAATCACATCAATCTGACGATTGAGTTGCTTGATGATTTGCTCCACTTCATCATGTGAAGCTACATCAATAATAATGGTGATGCGCGATACATTCGGATCTTCTGTTGCTCCAACAGAGATGCTTTCGATATTAACCTGACGACGAGACAGAACGCCAGTAAATCGGTTGAGGACTCCTGAACGATTTTGTAGTTTTGCTGTTAACATTCTACGCATGGAACTTCACCCCCAACATCTCATGATTACTCTTACCAGCTGGTACCATTGGTAGCACCTGTTCCTTACGAGAAATATCTACCTCAATTAGCATAGGAACATTCTCAGTAATGACTTCAAGGTCTTGAGCCAAGGTCTCAGGATTGTCAAACTTATAGTTTTTAATGCCATAAGCCTGTGCCATCAGTTGAAAATCGGGAAGGGTATCGAAGACTGACTCTGACGTTCTACCTTCATAGAAGGATTCCTGCCACTGGCGAACCATTCCAAGCGAGTGGTTATTCAGCATAACCACCTTGATTGGCACCTTGTAAATGTTCAAAATAGCCAATTCCTGGTTGGTCATTTGAAAACCACCATCTCCAACGAACAAGACCACTTCCTTATCTGGGTTAGCAATTTTAGCACCGATTGCTGCTGGAATTCCGAATCCCATGGTTCCCAAACCGCCTGAAGTCACTAACTGACGTTCATTTTGGTATGGATAATACTGGGCTGTCCACATTTGGTGTTGACCAACGTCTGTTACCACAATGGCATCTCCATTCGTCAGTTCACCAATTCGTTCAATAACGGCTTGCGGTTGGACCACACGCTCTTTCTTGTCATAAGAACGAACACGGTTCTTGTCTTTTGTGACTTTTTCAATCCATTTTTCAGTATTGTTATGAACTGTTGGTTCCGCCAACAACATTTGCAAGGCTTTCTTAGCATCTCCAACTACAGGAATATCTGCACTGATAATCTTGCCAATCTCGGCAGGGTCAATATCAATGTGGGCAACCTTAGCATTCTTAGCAAAAGTCTTTGGATTCCCCGTCAAGCGGTCATCAAAACGGCAACCAATACTAATCATAAAATCAGCTTCCGTCATGGCAATATTTGCTGCGAACGACCCGTGCATCCCTCCCATTCCAAGGAAGAGTGGGTGATTCGTCGCAATCGTTCCTTGACCCAAAAGGCTGGTTACCACTGGAATTTGATAGCGTTCTGCAAATTCATTTAATTCCGCCGCAGCCTCAGCATAACTAATCCCACCACCAGCTAGCAAGACTGGCTTTTTAGCCTTGGATAATTGCTTCAAGATTTTCTTGATTTGCATATCATTTGGCTCAAGAGTCGGCTGATAGCTTGGTAGGTTCACTTCTGGTGAATAGATGAAGTCTGTTTCCAAAGCAGATACGTCTTTAGGTAGGTCAATTACAACTGGCCCTGGTCGACCTGTAGTTGCAATATGGACAGCTTCCGTAATAATACGAGGAATATCAGCTGTCTCACGAACTTGATAATTGTACTTAGTGATTGGCATGGTAATTCCCACGATGTCTGCCTCCTGAAAAGCATCCTTCCCAATCCCTGCTCGCGCCACCTGACCTGTAAAGACCAAAAGGGGAACACTATCGCTCATGGCATCCGCAATCCCTGTAATGGCATTTGTTGCTCCTGGTCCGCTAGTGACGACGGCAACACCCAACTTTCCAGTTGATTTAGCATAACCTTCAGCTTCATGCAGACAGCCTTGCTCATGGCGTCCTAGAATGTGGCGAATGCCTTTAAAATTATATATCGCATCATAAAAAGGCAAGACCGCACCACCAGGATAACCAAAGATGGTATCAATTCCTAAATCACGAAGTGTTTCCAAAACTAGGTCTGACCCCGTCTTAGGAGATTCTAAACTGATTTTCTCCATTGTTCCCCTTTCTTTCCTCTTAAAAATAACTTGTTACTATCATACCATTTTTTCAAGATTTTTCAAGAGAAAAGAAGAAATTTTCTGAATTTTCTATTTTAACGTTTTTTTATGAATATTATTTTTGTTTTTATTTAAAAGATACCGATTCCATCATTCAAAGAGAAAAAAGAACTGATTTCTCAGTCCTTCATTAATCTTATTCCACACTAAATAGGTATGGGTAAACAGGTTGTTGGCCTTGGTGAATCTCGACTTCAACGTCTTCGAATTCTTCTGTGATTTCTTGAGCAATTTCATTGACAAGTTCTTCGCTTCCGTCTTCACCAACATAGAAGGTTACGATTTCACTATCTTCATCCAGCATATGTTTCAAGGTTTCTGTCAAGGTTTGGTGCATATCAGGGTTTGACACAAGAATTTTCCCATCCACCATACCAAGATTATCGTTTTCATGGATTTCTAAACCATCAATGGTTGTATCACGCACAGCTGTTGTGACGCTTCCGCTAACGACATCGCTAAGAGCAGCAGTCATACGCTCTTGGTTTTCTCCGATGGACTTGCTTGGATCAAAAGCAAGAAGACTTGTCAAACCTTGAGGAAGAGTACGAGCCTCCACCACTACTGCTGGTTGCTCCAAAACTTCTGCGGCCGATTGAGCTGCCATGAAGATGTTCTTGTTGTTTGGTAGGAAGATGATGTTACGAGCGTTGACCTGTTCAACAGCCTTGATAAAGTCTTCTGTTGAAGGGTTCATAGTTTGACCACCCTCGATAACATAATCCACACCTTGAGAACGGAAGATATCTGCTAGACCTTTACCAGCAACGACAGCAATCAAAGCATACTCTTTTTCTTCAGCTGGTTTGCTAACTTGAGCAGCTTCTTTCTCAACCTGTGCTTCGTGTTGGTTACGCATATTGTCAACTTTTACCTTGACCAAGCTACCATATTTGAGACCTTCTTGCATAACAAGTCCTGGATCTTCTGTATGGACATGGACTTTGACAATTTCATCATCATTGACAACGAGGAGAGAATCCCCGAGTTCATTCAAGTAGTTACGAAATTCGTCGTAGTCAAAATCTTTGGCATAGGTTGGACCTTGCTTAAGAGCTACCATAATTTCAGTACAGTAACCAAAGGTGATGTCCTCAGTCGCCACATGACCAGCTACAGACTTATGGTGCTCTGCATTGATCATTTCACTCATGTTGGCTGGAGTCGCTACAAAGTCCTCAGATGCGATATATTCACCAGTAAGGGCTGAAAGGAAACCTTCGTAGATGAAGACCAGTCCTTGACCACCTGAGTCCACAACGCCAACTTCTTTCAATACTGGAAGCATGTCTGGCGTTTTAGCTAGAGCTGTTTTAGCACCTTCCAAGGCTGCGCGCATGACTTCAACAGCGTCATCTGTTTGCTCAGCTTTTTTCTTAGCACCGATAGCAGCCCCACGAGAAACTGTCAAAATCGTTCCTTCAACTGGTTTCATCACTGCCTTGTAGGCAACTTCCACACCTGATTGGAAGGCAAGGGCCAAGTCTTGACCTGTTAACTCGTCTTTATCCTTGATAGCTTGTGAAAATCCACGGAAAAGCTGAGACGTAATAACACCTGAGTTCCCACGCGCACCCATCAAAAGCCCTTTAGCAAGAATGCTCGCTACCTCGCCAACTGTAGAAGCTGGCTTGTCTGCAACTTCTTTAGCTCCATTTTCAATGGTCATTCCCATGTTTGTTCCAGTGTCTCCATCTGGAACTGGAAAGACGTTTAATGAATTGACATATTCAGCTTGCTTATTCAAGCGAGTTGATGCAGCCTGCACCATTTCTTGAAATAAGCTAGTAGTAATTTTTGACACGGTTATTCTCCTACAACTTTGATATTTTGAATGTAGACATTTACAGTCTGAGCAGTAATTCCAAGCTGGTTTTCCAAGCTAAAACGAACACGCTCTTGAATGTTTTTTGACACTTCGCTAATCTTTGTTCCGTAGCTCAACACGGTATATACATCAACTGCAATACTGCCATCTTCGGCCGCCTTTACGACGACACCTTTGGAATAATTTTCCTTCCCTAGAAGGGCTTGGAAATTATCTTTGAGGGCATTTTTACTAGCCATACCGACCACACCAAAAATCTCAGTTGCTGCTCCACCTACGACGGTTGCAATCACTTCATCTGTTAGTTCGATTTGACCATCTTTTGTATTAATTTTTACAGTCATCCTTTTTACCTCAACTAGTTGATACTCTATTTTATCATATTTCAGTCCAAGTGTAAAAGCAGAATACTGTATCAGCGGATATTTACTCCGTTTTTCAAATGATTTTATACCCACAACAAAAGAAAAAAGACCCTAAGGTCTCCTTACTTTTATTATTAAACGCGTTCAACTTTACCTGATTTCAAAGCACGAGCTGAAGCCCAAACTTTTTTAGGTTTACCATCGATAAGAACAGTAACTTTTTGAAGGTTTGGTTTTACGGCACGTTTTGTTTGGTTCATCGCGTGTGAACGGTTGTTTCCTGATACAGTCTTACGACCTGTAAAGTAACATACTTTAGCCATTTGTGTTTTCCTCCTATTAGATCTAATATAGCGGATGTGCTAGCACCACATACCGTACTATGTTATCACACTTTCTTCATTTTTGCAAGGGAATTGGAAGATTTTTTTACTTAACGTAGACAATTCCCAACTTCCCAAAGGCCACATCCCCACGGATAATCAAAGTTTTACTGGTTGGAGCTAGAGAAGTATCTGCCTTGGCTACACCACAGAAAGTTTCCACCTTCAAATCCACTCGCCAATGTTGGGGAACATAGATAACTGCATTGCCAAAACCAACTTCTACTTTCAGGGTTGCAGTATCTCCTAAAATCTCTGCATTGTCGTAATATATCTTAGCATTGCCAAAACCAACTTCTACTTGGTCATCTACCAATTCTTGGTTTTGCTTGTAGAAAGTCCCCGTTCCAAAAGCGACTTCCTTGTCTGTAAGAATGGTCTTTTCACCATCATACCACCATTTTTTCCCATTCCAAGTTCTGTTAGAATGAGTAAGTGCGTTGACACCCAGTACGATTAAAATACTAGCCCAGAATAGTGACTGATTTGGAATCGGTAAAATATCATAAAAGTGGTTAGCAATCATTAAGGCTACTAGAGCTGTAAAAGAGGCTGAAGTTAAGTGGCGACGCAACAAAGCTCCGACTGATTGGTAGGCAAAAAAAGCAATACCAATCAAGGGCCAAATTTGCCCCCCCAGAGAAGGTATTCCAAAATTCCCCTGCAATAATACTAAAGCCGCCAAAACAAGCAATACAATACCAAATGCTTTCTTTTTCATCTTATTACCTCATGTTTCTTAGATTTTCTTTTAGGAGGGATTGATAATGTCGTGAGACATGAACCTCCTTGTGGGTCTGATAAAAGGAAATGGTCCCCGTTCCTGAAAAGGACTTATCCACCGAATAGATTTGCCGAATATTAGCGATAGTTGACTTGGATACTCGACTAAAATAGCGAGGAAGGATAGACTCTAACTCATAGAGTTTGAGCCGAACTTCATAGGCATCTTTATGGGTATGGGCATAAATCTTGCTACCTTCCGTCTCAAAGAAGAGAATTTCCGACAAATCCAGATAATATTCACCCGTCCCCTTGTAAAAAATCAACCGAGGAGACTTGGACTCTTGCAAGAGGCGCTGTAAATCCGCAATCTCATCTGTCAAAGCCGCTGCCTTGATGACAATTTCAGTTTCATCTAAATTGCTGTCAATTTCGATTCGTAACTTCATTCCATCTCCTTTCTGACTCTACTATATCAAAGCTAAAATAAGAAAACAAGAGCAAAAAAGCAAGTGGTTACTTTAGGTACGTAAGTGGTTCTAGGAGCAGCTTAACTTACAAGTCAAAATAGAAAGAAAATCATCCCCCACACAAGACCACAAATATAACCAACCACTACGTCCTTGGGGTAGTGTACACCCCCTAGGACTCTCACTAGACCGAGAAAAGCTGAAAAGACCAACAAGATAACCCCTAGAGATAAACTAGCATGAAAGCTAGCCATGGAGATGATGGTTGCTGAAAAGACATGACGACTGGGCATAGACTGACCAGGACTATCTCTGTCAAGCAAGGGTTTAATAGTCCATTCCTCATAAGGCCTAGGAGCATTGATTTTCTTACGAAGAAGGGATAAAATCATAAAACCTGTAGCAGGTACAAACACATAGATTAAGACCTGTTTCCCTAAGCCTTCTTGGAAATAGGTAGTGGCTAACAAAGTTAGATAAACTATCGGCATGACTACTGTCATGAAGCGGTTGAAAGCTCTTAACAAGCTCAGATACAAAGGCTTATTTTTAATGTTAGTAGCAATATGGTCATACCACTCTTGATAATTTTTCATATATTTTCTCATCACTTACTTAAATTTTATACTCATTGAAAATCAAGGAGCAAACTAGGAAGCTGACGCGGTTTGAAGAGATTTTCGAAGAGTATTACTTGCAGGGAAGCACTTGTCTTCTAGTATAGTGCAGAAAAAGAAGGCCGTCAAGCCTTCTTTCGATTTATTCTTCTGCTTCATCTTCTGTAAACTGACTGTTGTAGAGGTCAGCGTAGAAGCCTGCTTGCACCATTAGCTCCTCATGATTTCCTTGCTCGATGATATTGCCATCTTTCATAACAAGAATCAGGTCAGCATTTCGGATGGTTGACAAGCGGTGGGCGATGACAAAGGAGGTTCTACCTTCCATCAAACGGTCCATGGCTTTCTGGATCAATTCCTCCGTCCGTGTATCAACAGAAGAGGTCGCCTCATCCAAAATCAAGAGTGGCGCATCTTTCAGCAAAGCACGAGCGATGGTCAAGAGTTGTTTTTGCCCAACAGATAAGGTTACCGTGTCGTCCAAGACGGTATCGTAACCATCTGGTAGGGTCATGATAAAATGTTGAATCCCTACAGCCTTGCTAGCTTCAATCACGCGCTCATCACTAATACCCTCTTGGTTATAGATAAGATTGTCGCGAATGGTTCCTTCAAAGAGCCAAGTATCCTGCAAGACCATTGAAAAGGCATCGTGTACTTCCGAACGCTTCATCTCCTTGGTATCCACACCATCGATGCGGATACTTCCCTTATCAAGCTCATAGAACTTCATCAAAAGATTGATAATGGTTGTCTTACCAGCTCCGGTCGGTCCGACAATGGCAACCTTTTGACCTGCATGAGCAGTCGCAGAAAAGTCATGAATAATAGTTCGCTCTGGTGTGTAACCAAAAGAAACTCGATCAAAGACAACTTGCCCTTTCATGTCGCTCAATTGTCTTTCTTTATGGGATTCGTCTTCCATTTCCTCTTCACCTAAGAATTCGAAGACGCGTCCCATGGCTGCGCTAGCCTGCTGCAAACTAGTAATCCCTTGGGCAATTTGTGAAAGAGGCTGAGAAAAGATACGAACGTAGGCCATAAAGGCAACGATAATCCCAATACTAATCTGCCCATTCAAGGCCAAGGCTGCACCGACGATAATCACTAAGGCATAGCTAAAGTTCCCAATAAACATCATGATCGGCATCATAATCCCTGAAATAAACTGAGATTTCCAGATGCTATCATACAGACGATGGTTTAATGTCGCAAATTCTTCTTTGGTGCTCTCAATAGCATTGTAACTGGTCACCACATTATGGCCAGAGTACATTTCCTCCACATAGCCATTTACAGCTGCCAAATCCTGTTGCTGACTCTTAAAGAAGCCCTGCGATTTGCCCATAAAGACGGACACGAAGGCAAAACCGATAAGAGTTGAAACAACCGTCACCAAGGCCAAAATCCAGTTCATTCCAAACATGGTTACCAAGACTGCCACGACCAGTAAAGTTGATGAAAGAACTGTTCCCAGACTTTGATTGAGGGACTGGGCTGCAGTGTCAACGTCATTGGTCACACGAGATAAGGTATCTCCTTGAGAATGTCCATCAAAATACCCCAATGGAAGGCGATTAATTTTCTCTGCAATCGCTCTTCTCAAACGCTCTGAAAAACGTTGAATGGCTGTTGTAAACAGAAAGGCCTGCAAATAATTTGATAGGAGTCCAATCACATAGATGACGGCCAAAAAACTACCAATGGCTGCAACCGCAGCGACATCCACACTTGTTTCTAGCCCACTGGCAATGATATTGGTCATTTCCTTGATACGAGTCGGCCCATATACAGTAATGATATTGGATAAGATTGTTGCTAGAAAGGCGATCAGAAGGGCAAACTGGAGACCTGCAAGGTAGGGTTTACTCTGTTTCCATAGAGATAGTTTTTTATTTTCCATGTTCCAATTCCTCCTTCGATAATTGTGAATAGGCAATTTCTTGGTAAACTTCGTTGGTAGCTAGAAGTTCCTTGTGGGTGCCTTGTCCCACGACTTTTCCTTGATCCAAGACCAAAATCAAATCTGCGTCCATAATCGTTGAAATACGCTGTGCGACAATGAGCTTGGTCATAGACTTGGTTTTCTCTGCTAGCTCTTGGCGTAGGACTCGATCTGTCTTGTAGTCCAAGGCTGAGAAGGAGTCATCAAAGATGAGGATTTCTGGCTTCCGAGCCAAGGCACGCGCAATGGCCAGACGCTGTCTTTGTCCACCTGAGAAGTTGGTTCCTCCTTGGGCTACTTCTGACTCTAAGCCCGCTTCCTTGTCTTCGATAAAGTTCTTAGACTGAGCCAAGTCTAAGGCTTGCCACATAGCTTGTTCACTAAGCGGTGTTTCTTGACTCTGTCCAAAGTCTAGATTGCCCTTGACATCACCTGAAAAGAGTACAGCTTTTTGTGGAATATAGCCGACCTTGTTGCGCAAATCTTCCAAGGCATAATCTTGAACATTAACTCCATCCACTAGGATTTCTCCTGCTGATACGTCATAAAAACGTGGAATCAGATTGACTAGAGTTGATTTACCAGAACCCGTTGACCCTATAAAGGCAACTGTTTGGCCAGCTTCTGCTCTAAAGCTAACATGCTCAATAACCGCCTCCGAATTTGCCGCATAGCGGAAGGTCACATCCTTAAACTCGACCTGACCTTTGAGATTTTCATCAGCCAGCTGCACTTGAGCAGGATTTTGGATAGAAGAATGCAAATCTAGAACCTGATTAATCCGCTTGGCAGAGACCATAGTTCGGGGAAGAACGATGAAGAGTGCTCCCATGAGAAGGAAGCCCATGACAACCTGCATGGCATAAGACATGAAAACAACCATGTCACTAAAGAGAGGCAGACGCGCTGTCGGAGCAGCATCGTTAATCACATAGGCCCCTATCCAGTAAATCGCCACACTCAAACCACTTGAAATCCCCATCATAATGGGATTCAAAATGGCCATGAGACGGTTGACAAACAAATTCAAGCGTGTCAATTCATCATTTGCTGCTGCAAATTTTTCATCTTGGTACTTTTCGGCATTGTAGGCACGAACGACACGAATACCTGTTAAACTTTCACGAGTGATACTGTTCAGTTTATCAGTCAAACTTTGAATCAAGGACTGTTTTGGAAAGGCTAGCGTCATCAAAACTGTTGTCATCAAAACGTTGACAATCACTGCCACAAGTACAGCCCAGAGCCAGTATTCTGAATGACCTAAGATTTTCCCTATAGCCCAGATAGCCATAATTGGACCACGCGTAACCACTTGCAAGCCCATGGTGATCAGCATCTGAACTTGAGTAATATCATTAGTGGTACGAGTTAAGAGACTGGGAATAGAGAATTTCTTAATCTCTGTCTGCGAGTAATCCAAAACTAGGTTAAAAATGTCGCTTCTTAGCCTACTAGTATAGGAAGCGGCCACTCTGGATGCAAAAAATCCAACTGCGACTGCGGACAAGAAGGCAAAAAAAGACATTCCGACCATCATACCTGCTGGTTGCCATAACTCATCCAAGTTGGTTCCTTGACTTCCCAGCAAATCCGTAATTTTCGAGATATAGGTCGGAACTTCCAACTCTAGATAGACAGAAAAGCAGGTAAAGAGAATGGCTAGAAAAATCATCCCCCATTCTTTTCTACTAATTCGTTTAGCTAATTTCTTCATTATCTCCTCCTATTCTCTTGATATTTTCCTGTAGTTGATTGAGGACTTTCTCAAAAATCAGTAATTCATCTTCATCAATATCTGCCATCAACTGGTTGTCAATGCGTTCAAAGAAGGCTTTGACCTGCTTCATTTGAGAACGCGATTTGTCCGTCAGACGAACAAACTTAGCCCGCTTATCGACAGGACTCGCCTCCAATTCCACCAAACCATTTTGCACCATGCGTTTGACCAGGTTACTCGCCACAGACTTGGTAATATTGAGTTCCTGCTCGATATCTTTAATCAAGACCAAGTCTTGATTTTCCTCACGGCTATCCAAAAAACGTACAACCTGACCTTGAGGTCCACCCATAAATTCAATGCCACAACGTTTGGCCTCCTTTTGCACCATCAGATGAATCTGGTGACCAAAACGCTTAAAGACCAACATCGGTTTATCCATACTAACTCCTTTCTAATCATTATATTTAGTTCTCCTAGGAACTAAATAGGTTTCCATGAGAACTATTTTACCACTTTGAAAAGAGATGTCAAGGAAAAAGTTTCCTAGAGAACTATTTTAGTTTGAATTGACATTAGGCAAGATTTTTTATATAATAAGCACTCACTACTGTGGATAGAAATCCATTCACTCAATGAAGGGAGAAAACTTTCAAATGAAACCAGAAGAACAAAGAGTTTTAGGAATCTTAGCAACCATTTTTGGAGCCATCGCACTTTTAGGATCCTGGATCCCGTTTATTAACTATCCATCGTTGTTCATCGCCATCGTCGCATTTATCTTGGGGATTATCGGTCTTATCGTCAACCTCAAAAAGCGGAAAACAATGGCTATTATCGGGACATCCCTGGCAATTGCCTCTGTTGTACTTTTCTTTACGACTCAGGTACTATACGCTGATGTCTACAAAGAGTATGCCAGGGAGTTTAACCGTTCCTACCTAGATACGAGTGCCTCAATGGAACGCAAAGAAGAAAGCGGCTCGACAGACGATACCTCCACCTGGACCCAAGAACAGTTCGACGCCTTAATCGAAGGTGACCTTGACAACAAAGGAAAAGGTGGTACCAACTACGAAGATATTATCAACAAACACGGACAGCCAGATTCCGAGTTTGACTTCACTATTGGGGGTTACAATACGAAAAAAATCACCTATATCTCTATTGGAGACAAGATTAAGACTGTTACCTTAACTTTTGCAAAACAGGACGATGGACAGCTCTTGCTCGTCCAAAAACATCAGTCGGTCTAGGTCTAGAAAAAAGCAAGCAACAAAACGATTCTAAAACCAGATTCTAAGTTCAAATATTAAAAAAAACGAACAGCTAGTAAAACTGTTCGTTTTTCTATTAGAATCCATCTACGTTCGTATAAATCTTTTGTACGTCTTCGTCGTCTTCAAGAACGCTGTAAAGTTTTTCAAAGGTTTCAAGGTCTTCGCCTGACAATTCCACTTCTGACTGAGGAATCATTTCTAATTCAGTCACTTGGAATTCTTCAATACCTGATTCACGAAGGGCAACGATAGCCTTGTGAAGGTCTGTTGGAGCTGTGTAAACAGTGATTGTTCCTTCTTCTGCTTCTACATCGTCCACATCCACATCTGCTTCCAGCAATTGCTCAAAGACCGCGTCCGCATCTTCACCAGCAAATACGATAACACCCTTGTTGTCAAAGAGGTAAGAAACTGAACCTGAAGCACCCATGTTTCCACCATTTTTACCAAAAGCTGCACGGACATTGGCTGCTGTACGGTTAACGTTAGAAGTCAAGGTATCAACAATCAACATAGAACCATTTGGTCCAAAACCTTCGTAACGTCCTTCTGTAAAGGTTTCGTCTGTGTTTCCTTTTGCTTTATCAATCGCTTTATCGATAACGTGTTTTGGCACTTGGGCTTGTTTAGCACGATCGATAACGAATTTCAAAGCAGTGTTTGATTCTGGGTCTGGATCACCTTTTTTAGCTGCTACATAGATTTCTACACCAAATTTTGCATATACTTTAGAGTTAGCTCCATCTTTAGCCGTTTTCTTGGCTACGATATTGGCCCATTTACGTCCCATTAGGAATCTCCTTTTTTCACATTTTAATCTTTCTTATTATAACACAAGTTTTTTCGATTTTCACTAGAGGAAATAGATTTTATTTAGCAAATACAGCTAGGATGATACTTTGGCTGCCAAGATGGCCTTGCCTTCTTTTATCAAAGGATGACGGAATAGTGAGAAGTACAGTTGGATGGTCATGGCAACCCAGATAAGAGGTTCGCAGAGGATAACACCCTTATAGCCTGCCCAAGGAATAATCAAGACCACAAAAGCAATTTTCCCTATTAATTCAATAAAGCTGGAAACCAGAGGAAGGATCTTTTGCCCCAAGCCCTGCAAGCAATTGCGATAAATCAACAAAAGACTCAAAATAGGATAAAAGGCTGAGCTGATTTGCAGGTAGAGACTACCGTTTTCTACCAGGTATCCATCCGTTGAACTGGCCAAGAAGGAAACCAAGGTAGGACTAGCAAAAAAGAGGAAGACACAAACAAAAACTGCCCAGGACATGCTTAGACGACTGCCGATTCGAAGACCTTGAACAATGCGGTCTGGTCGCTTGGCACCAAGATTCTGCGAAGCAAAGGTCGTCATCGAGGCAGAAATAGCGGTCATAGGAAGAAGGGCGAAGGCCATAATGCGTCGAGCCGATGTTTGAGCACTAATAATCACTGCACCAAAGGTATTAACAGAAGACTGTAAAATCACACTGCCGATAGACACAATGGAACTCATCAAGCCCATAGCCAAACCTTGCTCCAAGAGATCTGCGTATAAGGCCTTGTTCCATTTAAAATGCTTGAGACTAGGAAGAAGTTCTGGAACACTCTTACGAATATAGTAAAAGCAGAGAACCGCTGATAAACCTTGCGAAATAATGGTGGCAAGGCCCGCAGATTGAACTCCCAGATGCAATTGCGTGATGAAATAGAGATCCAGAACCACATTGACCAAGGCAGAGAAAATCAGAAAGCCAAGGGCTGCTAGACTGTCCCCAATAGACCGCAACAAACCTGCAAAGAGGTTATAGGCAAAGCTGACACCAACACAAGTCACAATCATAGAAATATATTGATAGGACTGGGGAAGGATTTCTGCAGGTGTATCCAGATATTGCAAGAGAGGATACAAACCAAGAAAGCCCAGTAACATCACTACAACACTCAAAAGAGCACCTAAAATCCAGGTGGCTGCTACCGCTTCCTTGATTTTTGTAAAATTCCGAGCCCCATAATAGCGGGCAATGACAATCCCCATACCATTTCCGACACCAAGCGTAAAGCCTATAATCAAGTCAAAAATGGCAGTTGTCGCCCCTACTGCAGCCAAGGAATCTTGACCAAGAAATCGTCCAACAATCAAGACATCAGCAGTATTATAGAGCTGTTGAAAAATATTTGATAGCAAGATTGGGAAGGCGAAGCTTAAGAGCGAGGGAAGAATCGGACCATGTATCAGGTCCACTGTTCGTTTTTTATTCATAAGGCTATTATATCAGCTTTCTAGAGGAGCGACAAGAAACAGCAAACTATAGATAATCTGAAAACTTGAACAACGAACCGAAAAAGCAGCGGATTTCTCCACTACTTTCACAGCTTATTCTTCAATTTCGATTTCAAGCTCATCGCCTAGGTCAAGAGTTACTTCTTCATTCACAGAAGCTGCTTGAAGGGCTTCATCTTTTTTAGTTTCAACACCCTCTACAGAAGCTTCTTCTCCATCAATCAAACCAAATTGAACACGGACTTGATGGTCAATTTCATCAAAGATTTCTGGGTGATCTGCCAAGTATTTCTTAGCATTTTCAGAACCTTGCCCGATTTTCTCATCCTTGTAAGAATACCAAGCTCCTGCTTTTTTGATGATATCCAAATCGCTTGCAATCTTCAAAAGCTCACCGGTCTTAGAAATCCCTTCTCCGTACATGATTTCAACGAAGGCTTCCTTAAATGGCGGAGCCACCTTGTTTTTCACGACCTTAATCTTAGTTTCCTTACCGACATTGGTGTCTTTCTGGTCACCAGTTCCCTTGATTTGCGTGCTTCCACGAACATCCAAACGCACTGATGCATAGAATTTCAGAGCACGTCCACCAGGGGTTGTTTCTGGATTTCCAAACATGACCCCAACTTTTTCACGCAATTGGTTGATAAAGATAGCAATTGTTTTGGTTTTATTGATAGAAGCACCAAGTTTACGCATAGCCTGGCTCATCATACGAGCCTGCAAACCAACGTGGCTATCTCCGATATCTCCATCAATTTCCGCACGAGGGACAAGGGCCGCAACTGAGTCGACTACGACAAGGTCAACTGCACCTGAGTCAATCAATTTCCCTGCAATCTCAAGACCTTGCTCTCCTGAATCTGGTTGAGACAAGAGCAATTCGTCAATGTTGACCCCAAGAGCCGCAGCATAAGCTGGATCGAGGGCATGTTCCGCATCGATAAAGGCTGCAATCCCACCTTCTTTTTGCGCTTGTGCAACTGCATGAAGGGCAACCGTTGTCTTACCAGATGACTCCGGCCCATAGATTTCGATGATACGTCCCTTAGGATAACCACCTGAACCAAGGGCAATGTCAAGCGCCAAGGAGCCTGAGCTCATCACTTGCACCTTTTGCTCCGCACGTTCACCCAAACGCATGATTGAACCTTTACCAAAGTCTTTCTCAATCAATTTGAGAGCGTCATTCAAGGCCTTTTCACGTTCTGCCCCAAATTTTTTTGAAATTTCTTCTAATTTTTTTGGTTTTTTCGCCATTCTATTCTCCTACATTCTAATGGTCCTCAGACCTATCTACTATTATATCAAAAGTTAGTCACTTAATAAAGCCTTGCGAACTAGGTTAAAGGCATGCATAACCGCAATATGACGTACATCTGCTCGACTTCTGCCTCCAATATTCACCTTGATGACCTCAGTTCCATTCTCTTGAGCCAAGCCTATAAAGACTGTCCCAGCTGGGTACCCTTCTAGGCTATCTGGTCCTGCCACTCCAGTCAAACTAATTCCAAAATCAGACTGGGTCTTGATTCGTGCCTGCTCAGCCATCTTCTGTGCTGTAAATTCAGACACTACACCCTGTTCTTCCAAATCTTTGACAGGAATATCCAACATCTTTGATTTTTCCTCCAAGCTATAGGTTACAAAACCACCCTTAAATATACTTGAAACTCCAGAAAAGTCCGCCACGGTTGCTTGGAAAAGACCCGCCGTCAAACTCTCTGCAGCCGTGATGGTTTTCCCTTGTTTTTTCAGTTCTTCTACCACAATGCTGGCCAAACTAGTTTCTTCCCCATAACCATAGCAAAGTTCTCGTAAAGAAAGGCCTTCAAAGGTCTGATAATCCAAGATTTGGTTTTCTAAGATATCCAGCGCTTGATTCGCCTCTTCTTGACTGCTAACCTTTGTTGACAAGCGCAGTGTTACCTCTCCTGTCTTGGCATAGGGTGCCAAGGTCGGATCGGTTTGATTATCAATTAAATCAGCCAAAATGGTCACCAACTGACTTTCGCCAATTCCAAAAAAACGAAGAACTCGGGAATACAACTTACTCCCTGTCATCAACTTAGGTAGAAGTTGGTTTAAGACCATGGGTTTCAATTCACTTGGTGGACCTGGAAGGACGACGTAAGTCACTCCTTCGGCCTCTAACATCCCCCCCACAGCCAGTCCTGTTTCGTTGGGCATCGGAGTCGCTCCTTCTACAAGTTGAGCTTGTCTTTCGTTATTCGATGTTCGGGCATAGTCTGGTCTCTGAGCAAAAAAGACATCCAACTTCTCCTGCGCCTGAGGGTCAAAGACTAATTCTTTCCCTAAAAATTTAGCCAGAGTTTGTTTGGTCAAATCGTCCTCAGTTGGCCCTAAACCACCTGTCAAAATCACCAGACTGCTACGTTGACTGGCAATCTCAAGCAGGGATAAGAGACGGGCTTCATTGTCTCCTACAGCCGTCTGAAAATATACATCTACCCCAATCTCTGCTAATTTCTCCGATAAAAACTGGGCATTAGTGTTGACAATCTGTCCTGTCAAAATCTCTGTTCCAACAGCAATGATTTCTGCTTTCATGTTTCCTCCTACCTATCTATTCGTATTTTTTTTGAAAAAATCGCAGGAAATTTCCCACGATTGATTTTTTTATTTATAGTAAGAAAGTTAATTGTCTTCGTCACCAACAGGTGTTCGTCCAAATAAATCTTCAAATAAGACAACATTTGTTTCAAGCTGAGTAACTTCTTCTTGTCCCAAAGAACGTCTCAAAAGATTCTGCATTTCCAACATGTGATTTCTCGTAACAATTTGATAAGAAACGCCTTGTAGCATCTCCCCTTCACCCTTCAACTGTTGTGTTTCAATGGTTTTAAATGAATCTTTGTAGCCCAACAAACTTGGAATACTTTTTGCAGATAAATCGATATTAGTCTGCATATTAGTACTTAGGGCTTTTAAGATAGACTGATAGTGACTGACACTATTTAAACTAAGAACTTTTTCAACAACTTTTTGAATGACTTCACGCTGACGTTTTTGACGACCATAGTCTCCTTCTGGGTCTTGATAACGCATGCGTGAATAAACAAGCGCTTCTTCTCCATTTATTGTCTGTTCTCCAACACCGATAGAAATGGTGTTAAATTCTTCTTGGTCACTGATAGAGATTGGGAAACCTAGTGTATTATTAACCGTAATACCTCCAACTGCATCGACCAATTGTTGCAATCCTTGCATATTGACCATAATATAGCGATCAATATGGAGGTTCATCATCTTTTGAATTGTTTCTATCGCAAGTTCTGCTCCACCACCAGCATAAGCTGCATTAAGTTTCGCTTCTTCAATACTACCATCTTTATGTTGAATTTTAGTCAGGATATCACGTTCCAAACTTATCATCGTCGTTTTCTTTGTGTGAGGATTGACAGTCAGCAAAATCATACTGTCACTATTTCCAGCCCATTGGTCTGTACGCTCTACGTTCCCAGTATCAACCCCCATCAACAGAATGGTCAAAGGCTCTGTTGCTTCAATAACCTTGGTTTCTTCTCCTATTTTTTTATAGGTTTTTGCCAAAGTCTCTGTACCTTGCTGATAAATAGTATAAGCAAAAACACCGACACCCAAAACTGTCACAGCTAGAAAAGCTAGCACCATTCCAATAGTTTTTTTAACCATATTTCTACTAATCTATCAGTTTACCCATCAAGTAAACATCGATAAATTTCCTTTCTTCTATATATGCCCCACGCTCTTGGCGACCTTCAATTACAAAGCCATGCTTTTGATAAAGATGAACTGCAGCTTGATTACGAGTTTGGACAGTCAGTTGGAGACGACGCAGAATACCACTTGCTTGTGCCCACTCTATGACTTCTTCAAGCAACAAATTTCCCAGTCCATTATTCCAATATTTCTTACCAATCACAATAAAAAGATCTCCAATATGACGGACTCTCTTACGCTGGTCAGCTGTAATATTTACAATACCAGCAATTTTATCATTTAAGAATGCAAGTAAGGTTATCTGATTGTCCCAACTAGCTTGCTTGTTGAGGAATACTTCCATCTCCTCACTGGTCAAGAGAATACCATCTCCGTCTAAGCTGGTAAAATCTGTCTCCAAACTTACACAATTTAAAAAGGCCACTAATTCAGCCGCATCATTAGGCTCTGCTTCCCTAATGAGCAATTCATACTCCATGTTGAAGCTCCTCTAAGAGTTTTTCTGCACGCAAACCCTTTGCTTGGAAATTTAACCTACGACCGTCTTTCTCTTTCAGAATTTCCAACTCTAAATAAGTATCTGGCAAGGCATCTCCTAAGAGAGTCCCCCACTCGATGACAGTCACGCCGCCACCAAAGAGAAACTCATCCAAGTCAATAGAATCAGCGTCGCCCTCGATACGATAAACATCTAGGTGGTAAAGTGGAAGACGACCTTCATACTCTCTCACGATAGTATAGGTTGGACTCTTAATCATCTGGGAAATCTGTAATCCCTTAGCAAGGCCTTTTGTAAAGGTCGTTTTGCCTGCTCCAAGTTCACCAGTTAAGATTAAAACATCATTCTTTTCTAATAGATGACCCAAACGCTCCCCTAAGGCTTGCAACTCTTCTTCATTTTTTGTGTACATATTCTTATTATACCAAAAACTTTTCTTTTGTGTCTATTTTCCTGCTAAACTTATGCTCAATGAAAATAAAAGAGCAAACTAGGAAGCTAGCCGCAGGCTGCTCAAAACACTGTTTTGAGGTTGCAGATAGAGCTGACGTAGTTTGAAGAGATTTTCGAAGAGTATTACCATCATAACATCCATAAAAATAGGATTTCTCTAAAAGAAAATGAGCGTAGCAATGACCAATACAAGATCTCGGAAAACATGACCATAAAAGGAAACTTCCTTTTTAACAGAATTTGGGACAAGATAGGCTGCAAAAAACAAACCCAGTCCAATATAAATCAGAAGTGAGACAATGGTCATTGGATTTCTTAAAAAGAGAAGTGTTGCTAAAATAGTCACCAACACCGTCTTTTTTCTATCTAGCATAGCAAGCAAATCGCGCATGTATTTTTTCAAGGGTAAAAAAAATCAGCAAATCTAGTCCAAATAGGAAAAAGAAGGATGGCAATAAAAAGTCAACTAATTCTTGCTGCAGCGTATTTTTGATGAACAAGTTATCTGACAAGACAAGAACAGCCCCTAACAAATTAATTAAGAGTAACATACTGTAAAAAAGCTTCACTGACTTCTTACTGGCTAGGACACTATGGACTTCTTGCTTACGGGTATAAAGATAATTTACTCCAGCACAGATTCCTGAAACGAAGACCATACTTCCGATGAAAAAAGCTGTACTTTGTTTAAAGGACAAGATGCATTCTTTCCATAGGAAACAGCTATTCAAACTGATTTGAATTAAAACTAACAAAAATAAGATTCTCATTGATTTCATCTTTTCTCTCCCTTCCTACCAATCATTATACTAGGAGAAAAGAGGGAACTGTTTCCAATTTTCTCAAATGTCTCTTTAAGACGCTAAACAAACACCAGAGACTAATACTCAATGAAAATCAAAGAGCAAACTAGGAAGCTAGCCACAGGTTGCTCGAAATACTGTTTTGAGGTTGCAAATAGAGCTGACGTGGTTTGAAGAGATTTTCGAAGAATATAAATTTGAAATAAGACTGATAATATTAATTTCACTATCAGCTTACAGGTTATTTAACGTTTCAGAAAAACTATAATGTCAAGATTAACTAAACAGTATCTAATTCCTTCAAATAGTTTTCTATCTTCATCAACATTAAAGGATTGTTATAAATCTTACATAACTCTCTTGCTTCTATATAATAATTTTTGACTTGTTCTTTGTCTAGAAATTTGGCTCCAGCATTTCCTACAAGAATAAGTAGAGGAGCCAGTTGGTAGCTTGTCTGTCTTTGTTTACAGAGTTCAATCGTCTCAAGAGCTTCTTGGATGGCTTCGTTATATTTTTCCTTTGACACTAGGTAGTGAGCGTAGTTGTAACGAACTCTGATGTAGCCAAATAAAAACTCTTGATGCTCAAAATTTTTTGTCTGATATAACTCCATTAAATGAGAGTAGTTTGCCTCATATTCTTGTTCACGACCCACTAAGGAATAGAAATTAGATAGAGTATTCAATGCCTTTAAATAAATCAGAGTATTTGAAGAGACTTTTAATAATATATTTTCCAATGAAGAAATTGCTTCACACTTACTGTCATATTGATAGAAGTCAATAATAGCTTTAATCCATTCAAGGTAAGTTCGGTCTTCTAGTGTTAGAAAAGTACTTCGTTCAATCTCTATTCTATAAATATATTCCAAATTGTCATAATTTCTGTCATCTAATAGTCGAGCAGATAATTGCTTGAAATTAGAGAGGTTCGATTTAATTTCAATTTGTTCATTGAAAAAGTAATCCAAAGGGACTTCGAGTCGTCGTGAGAGTTTGAATAACAAGTCTGCGGAGGGAATAAAATGACCTCTTTCAATTTTACTAATCTGACTTTGTTCACAAATTCCTTCTGCAAGAGTTTGTTGGGAGAGTCTCAACTCTTTTCTTTTTAATCTGAATTTCTCTGCGAGTGTATTCATTAAAGATAATAAACCTTCCTATTTGCTTAATTTCATTATAAAATTTTTAGTTCAAAATAGCAAGTTAAAGGAATAAAAAATTCTTAATGATGATGATAAGAAGAAAAAAGTCAAAAAGAATATAAAAATTTGACTGATTTTCATATGTGTGTTAGAATTAAGCAGAAAGAAAGGAGGTTCACAATATAAGATGAGGAGAAATCGTGGAATTAAAAAAATAGTTATATTTGTATTACTAAGTGTTCTTGCATTTGGTAATACAATTCCCTATCAACAGTTTGTTCAGAAGAATAGACAAATGGTAAGGTTTATAACTTCTCCTCATCTGGTGTGTTAATTTTATTGGAGGTATATATAGATGAAAATTTTGAAAAAAACTATGCAAGTTGGACTGACAGTATTTTTCTTTGGTTTGCTAGCAACAAGTGCAGTATTTGCAGATGATTCTGAAGGATGGCATTTTGTACAAGAAAACGGAAGAACCTACTACAAGAAGGGGGAACTCAAAGAAACCTACTGGCGAGTGATTGATGGTAAGTACTATTATTTTGATTCTTTATCTGGAGAGATGGTTGTCGGCTGGCAATATATACCTGCTCCACACGAAGGGGTTACGATTGGTTCTTCTCTAAGGCAAGATATTGCTTTTAGACCAGATTGGTTTTACTTTGGTCAAGATGGGGTACTACAAGAATTTGTTGGTAAGCAAGTTTTAGAAGCAAAAACTGCTACAAATACCAACAAACATCATGGGGAACAATATGATAGTCCAGCAGAGAAACGAGTCTATTATTTTAAAGATCAACGTAGTTATCACACCTTAAAAACTGGTTGGGTTTATGATGAGGGGCACTGGTATTATTTACTGAAGGATGGTGGCTTCGATGCTCGTATCGACAGTTTAACGGTTGGGGAGCTAGCACGTGGTTGGATCAAGGATTATCCTCTAACCTATGATGAAGAGAAGCTTAAAGCGGCTCCATGGTACTACCTAGATCCAGCAACTGGCATTATGCAAACAGGTTGGCAATATCTAGGTAATAAGTGGTACTACCTCCGTTCCTCAGGAGCAATGGCCACTGGCTGGTATCAAGATGGTTCAACGTGGTATTATCTAGATGCTCAAAATGGTGATATGAAGACAGGTTGGGCTAATGTTGGTAATAAATGGTACTATCTTCGTTCATCAGGTGCAATGTCCACAGGTTGGGTGAAAGATGGTTCAATATGGTACTATCTAAATGCAAGTAATGGAGATATGAAAACAGGCTGGTTCCAAGTCAATGGTAAATGGTACTATGCGTATGGTTCAGGTGCTCTAGCTGTTAATACCACAGTAGATGGTTACTACGTAAACTATAATGGTGAGTGGGTTAAGTAACGAATGCTAATCGTAACTGTAGTTGATACTTAACTTAGTAAAAAGGGCTTTTTTCTACCATTTGTCAACTCTATCAATTTTTAAGAATTAAAGCTCTTTGTTAACTGTAGTGGGTTGAAGAAAAGCTAAGAACGAGAAAGGACGAAGTCAGTCCTTTCTTTTTATGTGACTATTAGTCCGTCTCGCACCTAACGGAGCGAGACGGACTAATAGTCATTTAATCAAAAAAAGCATAATATCAAAGACTAAATAGTTTGATATTATGCATCATGTCTTAAACTAATTGACTATACTTTCTATTCAAATGAGCTTTTAACCAATTGATTGAGCCAATCCACTCTTAAAACCAAAGAGCAATTTCTCGCTTAGCTGACTCTTCTGAATCCGAACCATGTACAACATTTTGGATAACCTGATTTTCACCAGCCGCTTTTGCAAAATCACCTCGAATAGTTCCTGGTAAAGCTTCTTCTGGACGAGTTGCACCCATCATGGTTCGCCAAGTTTCGATTACTTTAGGACCAGAAATGATACCCACAAGAACCGGTCCTGAAGTCATGAATTCACAAATCGGTGGGTAAAAACTCTGACCAACCAAGTCCTGATAGTGCTGGTCAATCAACTCTTCTGAAACCTGTGAACGCAACTCCAATTTTTCGATTGTAAAGCCACGCTGTTCGATGCGTTTCAACACTTCACCTACTAATCCTCTTTTTACACCATCTGGTTTAATGATAAAGAATGTTTGTTCCATACCCGTCTCCTTTGTCAGCTTCTTTCTTTTATTTTACCACATTTCATGGAAAAATGGAGAAAGTTTTCAGAAAATAAAAGAGAACCCGAAGGCTCTCTCATTCTCTCTTATTCTACTGTTTCTTCCACAGTTTCAACGGCAGTATCCACAACTACTTCTGTTGTTTCTTCATTTTCTTCTTCCTCTACTGGAGGATTAAGGTATTCTTCTTCGTTGATAGCATGTGGTTCAAGGTTACGGTAACGGGCCATACCAGTACCTGCTGGGATGATTTTACCGATGATAACATTTTCCTTAAGTCCAAGGAGATGGTCTTTCTTACCACGGATAGCTGCGTCAGTAAGGACACGAGTTGTTTCCTGGAAGGAAGCCGCTGACAAGAAACTGTTTGTTTCAAGTGAGGCTTTGGTGATTCCCATAAGAACTGGGCGACCAGTCGCTGGAACTCCACCTGCGATGAGGACATCTTTGTTGGCATCTGTAAAATCATTGATATCCATGAGGGTACCCATGAGAAGATCTGTGTCACCTGGATCCATGACACGGACTTTACGGATCATTTGACGAACCATTACCTCGATGTGTTTGTCACCGATTTCTACCCCTTGGCTACGGTAAACTTTTTGTACTTCACCGAGAAGGTAAGTTTCAACTGACAAGACATCACGGACTGCAAGGAGACGTTTTGGTTGGATAGAACCTTCTGTAAGAGCAGCACCACGCGCTACTTGGTCTCCAACTTCAACACGCATACGAGCTGTAAATGGAACGACGTATTCGCCTTCGCCAGTTTCACCCTTAACAAAGACTTTCTTAGTACGAGTTGATGCATCTTCTTCGATAGCTGTAACTTGTCCTTTAACCTCTGTGATAACCGCTTCCCCTTTAGGATTGCGGGCTTCAAAGATTTCTTGGACACGAGGAAGACCCTGAGTGATATCGGTATTTGAGGCAACCCCACCTGTGTGGAAGGTACGCATTGTAAGCTGTGTACCAGGTTCCCCGATAGATTGGGCAGCGATTGTACCAACTGCTTCACCAACTTCAACCGCATCACCAGTCGCCAAGTTGATACCATAACAGTGACGGCAGACACCGTGACGAGTATTACATGTAAATACTGAGCGGATAGTTACTTCTTCCACACCAGCATTGACAATTTCACGCGCCTTGTCTTCTGTAATCAACTCATTTGGACCAATGATCACTGCGCCAGTTTCTGGATGTTTAACAGTTTTCTTAGTGTAACGACCATTGAGACGCTCTTCGAGTGACTCGATCATTTCTTTTCCTTCTGAGATAGAACGAATCAGGAGACCACGGTCTGTTCCACAGTCGTCCTCACGGATGATAACATCTTGGGCAACGTCAACCAAACGACGAGTCAAGTAACCTGAGTCGGCTGTCTTAAGGGCCGTATCGGTCATACCTTTACGGGCACCGTGAGTTGAGAAGAACATTTCGAGTACTGACAAACCTTCACGGAAGTTTGAAAGTATTGGCAATTCCATGATACGTCCGTTCGGAGCAGCCATCAGACCACGCATACCTGCAAGCTGTGAGAAGTTTGAGATATTACCACGAGCTCCTGAGTCCATCATCATAACGATTGGGTTCTTAGGATCTTGGTTGGCAATCAAGCGTTTCTCAAGTTTTTCACGGGCAGCACGCCATTCAGCTGTAACGGCATTGTAACGCTCGTCGTCTGTAATCATACCACGACGGAATTGTTTTGTGATTTGTTCTACACGTTTGTGTGATTCTTCAATGATTTCAGCCTTGTCATCAACGACTGGGATATCGGCAATCCCCACTGTCAATCCTGCAAGAGTTGAGTGGTGGTAACCGAGGTTCTTCATACGGTCAAGTAGGGCAGAAGTTTCTGTCGTACGGAAACGTTTGAAGATTTCAGCGATGATATTTCCAAGGTTTTTCTTCTTGAATGGAGGGTTGAGCTCAAGTTTGCTGATAGCTTCCTTGATATCTCCACCAAGTGGCAAGAAGTATTTAGCTGGAACGCCTTCTGTTAAGTTAGCATTGTTTGGTTCTTGCAAGTATGGTAGACCCTCTGGCATGATGTCGTTGAAGAGGATTTTACCAACTGTTGTAAGCAAGACCTTGTGTTTTTGCTCTTCTGTCCAAGGCTTGTTGAGGCTGTCTGTTGCGATACCAACACGTGAGTGAAGGTGAACATAACCATTACGGTAAGCCATAACAGCTTCGTCACGGTCTTTGAAGACCATTCCTTCACCTTCACGACCAGCTTCTTCCATAGTCAAGTAATAGTTACCCAAAACCATGTCCTGAGATGGTGTAACAACTGGTTTACCATCTTTCGGGTTCAAGATGTGCTCAGCAGCGAGCATGAGGATACGAGCTTCTGCTTGGGCTTCTTCTGAAAGCGGTACGTGGATGGCCATTTGGTCCCCGTCAAAGTCGGCATTGTAGGCTTCACAGACAAGTGGGTGCAAGCGAAGGGCCTTACCATCAATCAAGACAGGCTCGAAGGCTTGGATACCCAAACGGTGAAGGGTCGGTGCGCGGTTAAGAAGTACTGGGTGTTCTTTGATTACTTCTTCAAGGATATCCCAGATGCGTTCGTCTCCACGTTCCACCAAGCGTTTAGCTGCTTTGACGTTTTGCACGATATCACGCGCAACGATTTCACGCATGACAAATGGTTTAAAGAGCTCAATTGCCATTTCACGTGGCACACCACATTGGTACATCTTAAGAGTTGGACCAACGGCGATAACGGAACGTCCTGAGAAGTCAACACGTTTACCGAGCAAGTTTTGACGGAAGCGTCCTTGTTTACCTTTAAGCATGTGGCTCAATGATTTCAGTGGACGGCTACCTGGCCCTGTGATTGGACGACCACGACGACCATTGTCAATCAAAGCGTCAACCGCTTCTTGAAGCATACGCTTCTCATTTTGAACGATGATACCTGGTGCATTCAACTCAAGCAAACGAGCCAAACGGTTGTTACGGTTGATAACACGGCGATACAGGTCGTTCAAGTCAGATGAGGCAAAACGGCCACCATCCAACTGCAACATTGGACGAAGATCTGGTGGAATAACCGGAAGGATGTTGAGAATCATCCATTCAGGTTTGTTTCCAGACTTGTAAAAGGCATCCAAAACATCCAAACGACGGATGGCTTTGATACGTTTTTGTCCAGTTGCTGTTTTCAACTCTTCTTTGAGTTCAGCAATTTCTTTTTCAAGATCTACTTGTTTCAAAAGGTCTTGAATGGCTTCGGCACCCATTTTGGCAACGAATGAACCATAACCATACTCACGCAAGCGCTCACGGTATTCGCGCTCTGTCATGATAGACTTGTGCTCAAGTGGTGTATCCTTCGGATCAATCACCACATAAGCCGCAAAGTAGATCACTTCCTCAAGGGCACGAGGGCTCATATCAAGGGTCAAGCCCATACGGCTTGGAATCCCCTTGAAGTACCAGATGTGAGATACAGGAGCTTTCAACTCGATGTGCCCCATACGCTCACGACGAACTTTTGTACGCGTTACTTCAACCCCACAACGGTCACAAACAATCCCTCTGTAACGAATGCGTTTGTACTTACCACAAGCACATTCCCAGTCTTTTGTAGGACCAAAGATCACTTCATCAAAGAGTCCTTCACGTTCTGGTTTCAACGTACGGTAATTGATTGTCTCAGGTTTTTTGACTTCTCCATAAGACCATGAACGGACTTTACTTGGAGAAGCTAGGGTGATTTGCATACTTTTAAAACGATTTACATCAACCACTATTTCTTCCCTTTCTATTCTAAGTGAACTGCTTATTCTTCTTCAGCAGCTTCTTCTGTTGCTTCCGCTTTTGTTGCTTTCTCAGCTTCTTCAGCTTCAAAGGCTGCTTTAGCCTCTTGGGCTGCTTTTTCGCGGGCTTTTTCAAGGTCATCTACGTGGATGACATCTTCGTCCATTCCTTCATCCAAGTCGCGAAGTTCCACTTCTTGGTCATCTTCGTCTAGGACACGCATGTCAAGACCAAGAGATTGCAATTCTTTGACAAGAACTCGGAAGGATTCTGGAACACCTGGTTTTGGAATTGGTTTTCCTTTTGTAATAGCTTCATAAGCTTTCAAACGTCCGTTGATATCGTCAGACTTGTAAGTCAAGATTTCTTGAAGGACATTTGACGCACCGTAGGCTTCAAGAGCCCAAACCTCCATCTCACCGAAACGTTGTCCACCAAACTGAGCTTTACCTCCGAGTGGTTGTTGGGTAACGGTTGAGTATGGTCCGACTGAACGCGCGTGCAATTTATCGTCAACCATGTGGTGGAGTTTGATCATGTACATGACTCCGACAGAAACACGGTTATCAAATGGTTCACCAGTACGTCCATCATAAAGGATTGTCTTGGCATCGCTATCCATACCTGCCTCTTTAACGGTTGACCAAAGGTCTTCAGAACTTGCTCCGTCAAAGACTGGTGTTGCGATGTGGATACCCAGAGTACGAGCAGCCATACCAAGGTGGAGCTCCATAACCTGACCGATATTCATACGTGATGGCACCCCAAGTGGGTTCAACATGATATCGACTGGAGTTCCATCTGGAAGGTAAGGCATGTCTTCTACAGGAACGATACGAGAGACAACCCCCTTATTTCCGTGACGTCCGGCCATCTTATCTCCGACCTTGATCTTACGTTTTTGAGCGATGTAGACGCGAACCAGCATGTTAACACCTGATTGCAACTCATCTCCATTTGCACGTGTAAAGATCTTAACATCACGAACGACACCATCGGCTCCGTGTGGTACACGAAGAGAAGTGTCACGTACTTCACGAGATTTGTCACCGAAGATAGCATGCAAGAGACGTTCTTCAGCTGAAAGGTCTTTCTCACCCTTAGGTGTTACTTTACCTACAAGAATATCGCCTTCTTTAACCTCAGCACCGATACGGATAATCCCCATTTCGTCAAGGTCTTTGAGGGCATCTTCACCAACGTTTGGAATTTCACGCGTAATTTCTTCAGGCCCAAGCTTTGTATCGCGAGTTTCTGATTCGTATTCTTCAAGGTGGACAGATGTATAAACATCGTCTTTCACCAAGCGTTCGCTCATGATAACGGCATCCTCGAAGTTGTAACCTTCCCAAGTCATGTAGGCAACGATTGGGTTTTGACCAAGCGCCATTTCTCCATTTTCCATAGAAGGTCCGTCAGCGATGAAATCGCCTTTTTCAACGATATCGCCAACTTTTACGAGAGTACGTTGGTTGTAGGCAGTACCTGAGTTTGAACGACGGAATTTTTGGATGTGGTAAACATCCAATGAACCATCTTCACGACGAACTTCTACCTTGTCAGCATCTGCGTAAGTAACTTTACCATCATACTGAGCAATCACAGCCGCTCCAGAGTCGTGGGCTGCTTGGTATTCCATACCAGTACCAACGTAAGGTGCCTGAGGATTGATCAATGGCACAGCCTGACGTTGCATGTTGGCTCCCATGAGGGCACGATTGGAGTCATCGTTTTCCAAGAAAGGAATACATGCTGTCGCAACGGCAACTACCTGTTTTGGTGAAACGTCCATGTAGTCAACAATATTAGCTGGATACTCTTGGTTGACCCCTTGGTGACGTCCCATGACAATCTTCTCAGCAAAGGTTCCATCTTCGTTCAGACGAGAGTTTGCCTGAGCTACAGTATATTCATCTTCTTCATCGGCTGTCAACCAAACGATTTCGTTCGTAACAACACCTGTTTCACGGTCAACCTTACGGTACGGTGTTTGAACAAAACCATACTTGTTCAAGTGTCCGTAAGATGACAAGTTATTAATCAAACCGATGTTAGGTCCTTCAGGCGTCTCGATTGGACACATACGACCATAGTGAGTGTAGTGCACGTCACGTACTTCATATCCAGCACGGTCACGAGTCAAACCACCAGGTCCTAAGGCTGACAAACGACGTTTGTGAGACAACTCAGAAAGCGGGTTGTGTTGGTCCATGAACTGGGACAACTGTGAAGAACCGAAGAATTCTTTAACCGCAGCTGTTACAGGACGGATATTGATAATTTGTTGTGGTGTCAAGACTTCGTTGTCTTGAACAGACATACGTTCACGGACATTACGTTCCATACGAGAAAGTCCAAGACGTACTTGGTTGGCAAGCAATTCACCAACCGCACGGATACGACGGTTTCCAAGGTGGTCGATATCATCTACACGGCCAAGTCCTTCAGCCAAGTTGAGGAAGTAGCTCATCTCAGCAAGGATATCTGCAGGAGTGACGATACGAACCTTGTCATCTGGATTGGCATTACCAATGATAGTTACAACACGATCTGGATCCGTTGGTGCAACAACCTTGAATTTTTGAAGAACAACAGGTTCAGTCACAACGGCTGCATCATTTGGAATGTAAACAATCTTGTTCAAGTCGCCATCCAAATGGCTTTCAATGCTTTCAATCACACTACGAGTCATGATTGTACCAGCTTCTACCAAGATTTCTCCTGTTTCAGGGTCTACCAATGGCTCAGCAATAGTTTGGTTAAGCAAGCGTGTTTTTACATTGAGTTTTTTATTGATCTTATAACGACCAACTGCTGCCAGGTCATAACGACGTGGGTCAAAGAAACGAGCTACAAGCAAGCTACGTGAACTTTCAGCTGTCTTAGGTTCACCTGGACGAAGGCGTTCGTAAATTTCTTTCAAAGCTTCGTCTGTACGAGAGTCCATTGGATTCTTGTGGATATCTTTTTCAACAGTGTTGCGAACCAATTCGCTGTCACCAAAGATATCAAAGATTTCATCATCACCTGAGAAACCAAGCGCACGAACCAAGGTTGTAAATGGAATCTTACGAGTACGGTCGATACGAGTGTAGGCAATATCTTTTGAATCGCTTTCAAGCTCCAACCAAGCTCCACGGTTAGGGATAACAGTTGAACCATAGCCCACTTTACCGTTTTTATCAACTTTGTCGTTAAAGTAAACACCTGGTGAGCGGACCAATTGAGATACGATAATACGTTCACCACCATTGATGATGAAAGTACCCATTTCTGTCATGATTGGGAAATCACCAAAGAAAACTTCTTGGGTCTTGATTTCGCCTGTTTCTTTATTGATCAAGCGGAAGGTTACAAAAATTGGTGCTGAGTAGCTAGCATCGTGGATACGAGCTTCTTCTAGCGTGTATTTTGGTTCCTTGATTTCATATCCAACAAATTCCAACTCCATCGTGTCTGTGAAGTTTGAAATTGGCAATACATCTTCAAATACTTCCTTCAGACCGTGGTCTAGGAAAGCTTTGAATGAATCAGTTTGAATTTCAATCAAATTTGGTAAGTCAAGAACTTCTTTGATTCTTGAAAAACTACGACGGGTACGATGTTTCCCGTATTGAACGTCATGTCCTGCCAAGATGATTCTCCTTTATAAATAAGTTCCAAGCCTTATCAATCAGGCTTTTCTAATCGTCATATGGTTGTAAAACCCCTATCACCGTGTCCTATTGATGAATTTTCAGAATCTTTAAGTCTTTGTTACAAATGCGCAAAATCCTGAAAAAAAGCACAAAAAGAGCAGCTAAATCTGACTTTTTCAGAAGATTTAACTGCTGTGAGCCTTGTCTGGACAATATTTCAGACAAAACCTACGACAAATGATTATTTACATTATATCCTATTTAGCTAGATTTTTCAAGGGGATTGACGATTTTTTGACAAAATCTTTTCCTATGAGAATTGGCATTCTACTGTCACTTTACAAACTTCATTTTCAGTTTAATAGTCCAAGAAAAATATAGTAAATTCAGATTGTCCTATTTTATCCTAGCCTATTTTTCTTGACTTTACTTGCTTTTTCTTTTAATATATATGTATAAATATATAAGGAGGTTTGTTATGGATATTTTGCTTTCTGAAACAGAACAAAATTTGCTAATGTTATTGGAAGAACTAGCCAAACACCAGGATTGGATACAAGATTCATCTTTATCAGAAAATCTGAATCTGTCAGCAGAAGAATTGCAAGAACACCTTGTTAAACTTGAGCAATTATTTCCAAACCTCCTTATTCGATCAAGAAAAAAAGGCATCCAATTACAGTTTGACCTCCAAAATAGCTTGGATCCTCAGATTGCAATCTTTGAACAATCTGCAACCTACTCTTTTTTGAACTGTCTGTTTTTCAAAGAGGGGCAATCACTTGACCAAATGTGCCAGACGTTTTCGACTAATCCAGAGCAAATTGAGGAAATCATCCATTGTCTCAACACTAAACTTCCCCAACACTATAATATCAGCATCCAGACTTCCCCTTTA
Source organism: Streptococcus sp. 714 (assembly GCF_013277115.1). GTDB lineage: Bacteria > Bacillota > Bacilli > Lactobacillales > Streptococcaceae > Streptococcus. The sequence goes on along the minus strand of NZ_VMMH01000003.1, from coordinate 134,881 downwards.
AGCATGGAGGGAGCAGAAGAAGACATTCGCGCCTTTTATCTGGACTACTTTAGCCAAAGTTACAGCTTTCTTGATTGGCCCTTCTCTTCTATTTCTGAAGAAGCACTCACTCAGCTGATTCAGCTATTTTTAAACGCTCAACAAGTTTCACCCAACCTCAGCGATCTACGGCAAATCAAATATACCCTAGCTATCAATCTAGAGCGTTTAAATAAGGGACATTTCATCGAAAATCCTACTCCTCTTTTAACCAGTCACTACAGCTCCCTCATGCAGATTCCCCAGTTTGAACAAGATATCAAAAAGCTGGCTAAAAAGCTCCATTTTGAACCAAAAAAGGAGACACTGGAACAGCTATTTTCAAACCCAATCAAATCTCTTCAAAGCACAAACAATCCTAACAATGGAGCACTGGGTGATATCCATCACATTCAAAAATCCTACCGTTTATTGAGTCAAATTCTAGAAGAGCTGGCTAAAGAATTTCACCTACAGATTGAAAATAGAGAAGAATTGATTTGGCTCCTCCACTACACTGCCCAATCTGATTTCTTCCATCTACTTAGTGAACAGTCTCTTGACAAACAGAAATCCCAGATTTTAAACAATTATCAGGCAGAATTTCCAAAACTATTTGAAGTAAGTCAGCACAAATTCCAATCGTATCTGACTGAAATGGGGCTAGAAAATAAATCCATTAAACTACAAGAACTTGTCTACACCTTTTCGATTCAAGGGCAACGAATTTTAGTCCAATTGCTTCAAAAGCTTCCCAAAATACGTGTTTTAGTCATCAGTCATCTAGATAGCCATCACGCACAAAACCTTATCGACACCCTAACTCACTACGGCAACAATCTCTATCTATTTGATTCTTGGGAAGAATCTACTATTTCTTTCTCAATTCTCAATCAAATTCCACACGATATTGTTATCACTACCTTTCCTGTTTCCAATTGTCCGAAACCCATTATTTGTAGTCGGAATCTTTCTACTGCAGAACTATTTCACCACCTCCACCTTTTGAGTTCACAAATTCATAAAGAAAGACTAGCTTAGTCGTAACAGAAAACCTGTTGCGATTTTCTTTTAGTTTAATTTCGAGAAAACGCTTGCATATTGTTTTACTACATGCTATACTGATATAGAAATTTATTGATTGGAGAATCATTATGAGAAAAACACCAGCTCACACTGAGAAAAAAATGGTTTACAGCATCCGCTCCCTCAAGAATGGAACTGGTTCTGTCCTTATCGGCGCAAGCCTTGTTCTGCTTGCCATGGCTACACCAACTATCTCAGCCAACGAAAATACCACAAGCAATAAGGGAACTAGTAATGAAACCACTACTGCCCTTGCACAGCCTCTTACTGATACAGCAGTTAACTCTGGTAAGAAGGAAAGTGATATTTCTTCACCTGAAAATGCAAACGCTTCCCTAGAGAAATCAGAAGAAAAACCTGCAACAGAGACAACCACTCCTGCTGCTGCAACTCCAGCCGATTCAGCACCACAAACTGGGCAAGATCGTTCAAGTGAACCAACTACTTCTACGAGTCCAGTAACGACTGAAACGAAGACAGAAGAGCCAATCGAAGACAACCACTTCCGTATCCATGTCAAAAAACTTCCTGAAGAAAACAAGGATGCTCAAGGACTTTGGACTTGGGACGATGTTGAAAAACCTTCTGAAAATTGGCCAAACGGAGCCTTATCCTTCAAGGATGCCAAAAAAGATGACTACGGCTACTACCTAGATGTCAAATTAAAGGGAGAACAAGCCAAGAAAATTAGCTTCCTCATCAATAATACAGCTGGGAAAAATCTAACCGGTGATAAATCTGTAGAGAAACTGGCACCAAAAATGAATGAGGCTTGGTTAGACCAAGATTACAAGGTTTTCTCTTACGAGCCACAACCTGCAGGAACTGTTCGCGTCAACTACTACCGCACAGATGGCAACTATGACAAGAAATCTCTCTGGTACTGGGGAGATGTGAAAGAGCCAAGTAGTGGTCAATGGCCTAACGGAACAGACTTTACGGCCACAGGTAAATACGGTCGCTATATCGATATTCCGCTCAAAGATGCAGCTAAAGACCTTGGATTTTTATTACTAGACAGAAGCAAGCAAGGAGATGACGTGAAAATCCGTAAAGAAGATTATAAGTTCACAGATTTGAAAAACCATAGCCAAATTTTCCTAAAAGACGATGACGAAACCATCTACACCAATCCATACTATGTCCATGATATCCGTATGACAGGAGCGCAACACGTAGGAACTTCTAGCATTGAAAGTAGTTTTTCAACACTTGTCGGTGCTAAAAAAGAGGATATCCTCAAGCACTCTAGCATCACGAATCACCTAGGAGACAAGGTAGCTATTACCGATGTCGCAATCGATGAAGCTGGCAAGAAAGTGACCTACAGCGGAGATTTCTCTGATACAAAACATCCTTATACCGTTAGCTACAACTCTGACAAATTCACTACCAAAACAAGCTGGCGTCTTAAAGATGAGACTTACAGCTATGATGGTAAACTTGGAGCTGACCTCAAAGAAGAAGGAAAACAGGTTGATTTAACTCTCTGGTCACCAAGTGCTGATAAGGTTTCTGTTGTTATCTACGACAAGAATGACCCTGAAAAAGTGGTTGGAACTGTCGCTCTTGAAAAAGGGGAAAGAGGAACTTGGAAACAAACTCTAGATAGCACAAACAAACTAGGAATCACAGATTTCACTGGCTACTATTATCAATACCAAATCGAGCGTCAAGGTAAAACTGTTCTTGCACTCGATCCTTACGCTAAATCCCTCGCTGCTTGGAATAGTGACGATGCTAAGATTGACGATGCCCATAAAGTGGCTAAAGCTGCCTTTGTAGATCCAGCTAAACTAGGACCTCAAGACTTGACTTATGGTAAGATTCGCAACTTCAAATCGCGCGAAGATGCTGTCATCTATGAAGCTCATGTGCGTGACTTCACTTCAGATCCTGCCATCGCAAAAGATTTGACTAAGCCATTTGGTACTTTTGAAGCCTTTATCGAAAAACTAGACTACCTCAAAAACTTAGGTGTAACCCACATCCAGCTCCTTCCAGTCTTATCTTACTACTTTGTCAATGAGTTGAAGAATCACGAACGCTTATCTGACTATGCTTCAAGCAACAGCAACTACAACTGGGGATATGACCCTCAAAACTACTTCTCCTTGACTGGTATGTACTCAAGCGATCCTAAGAATCCAGAAAAACGAATCGCAGAATTCAAAAACCTCATCAACGAAATCCACAAACGTGGCATGGGAGCCATCCTGGACGTAGTTTATAACCATACAGCCAAAGTCGATATCTTTGAAGATTTGGAACCAAACTACTATCACTTTATGGATGCAGATGGCACACCTCGAACTAGCTTTGGTGGTGGACGTTTGGGGACAACTCACTATATGACCAAACGCCTACTAGTTGATTCTATCAAATATCTAGTTGATACCTACAAAGTTGATGGATTCCGTTTCGATATGATGGGAGACCATGATGCCGCTTCTATCGAAGAAGCTTACAAGGCTGCACGCGCCCTCAATCCAAACCTAATCATGCTGGGTGAAGGTTGGAGAACCTATGCTGGTGATGAAAATATGCCTACTAAAGCTGCTGACCAAGATTGGATGAAACATACCGATACTGTCGCTGTCTTCTCAGATGACATCCGCAACAACCTCAAATCTGGTTATCCAAATGAAGGTCAACCTGCTTTTATCACAGGTGGCAAACGTGACATCAACACTATCTTCAAAAATCTCATTGCTCAACCAACTAACTTTGAAGCAGACAGTCCTGGAGATGTCATCCAATACATCGCAGCACATGACAACTTGACCCTCTTTGACATTATCGCTCAGTCTATTAAAAAAGACCCAAGCAAGGCCGAGAACTATGCTGAAATCCACCGTCGTTTGCGACTTGGAAATCTCATGGTCTTAACAGCTCAAGGAACTCCATTTATCCACTCTGGTCAGGAATATGGTCGCACCAAACAATTCCGTGACCCAGCCTACAAGACTCCAGTAGCAGAGGACAAACAACCAAACAAATCTCACTTGTTGCGTGATAAGGACGGCAATCCATTTGACTATCCTTACTTCATCCATGACTCTTACGATTCGAGTGATGCTATTAACAAGTTTGACTGGACTAAGGCTACAGATGGCAAAGCATATCCTGAAAATGTCAAGAGCCGTGACTATATGAAAGGGTTGATTGCCCTTCGTCAATCTACAGATGCCTTCCGACTTAAGAGTCTTAAAGATATCAAGGATCGTGTCCACCTCATCACTGTTCCAGGTCAAAATGGTGTGGAAAAAGAAGATGTAGTAATTGGCTACCAAATCACTGCTCCAAACGGTGATATCTATGCAGTCTTTGTCAATGCGGACGAAAAAGCTCGTGAATTTAATTTGGGAACTGCCTTTGCCCACCTCAGAAATGCTGAAGTTTTAGCAGATGAAAACCAAGCAGGACCAGTCGGAATTGCCAACCCGAAAGGGATTGAATGGACTGAAAAAGGCTTGAAATTAAATGCCCTTACAGCTACTGTTCTTCGAGTCTCTCAAAGCCGTCCAGCTATGGAAGATAAACCAAAATCTGACCTTCCGAATTCTCGACAAGAGCAAGGTCAAAATAACGGCCAAGACAATACTCCAAACCGAGTAGTCAAACCGGAGCAGCAAACTCCAGCTCCACAAACTAAACCTGATTCTACAAAACCAGATGCAAAAGTAGCGGATGAGGATCATAAACCTAGCCAAGCTACAACTGATTCACAAGCTGAACAACCAGCACAAGAAGCATCTGTAAAAGAAGCTGTTAAAAACGAATCGGTAGATAACTCTAGCAAGGAAAATACACCTGCGCTCCTAGTTAAACAAGCTGAACTTCCAAATACAGGAACCAAAAACGATCACAAACTCCTGTTTGTAGGAATTAGTCTCCTTGCCCTTCTAGGTCTCGGGTTCTTACTAAAAAACAAAAAAGAAAACTAAACTAGCCCTCCTATAGAAAAATCCCCCAAGCATTATAGCTCGGGGGATTAATTTTTGTACAATATTTGTCATCCTAATAAGCTTGATAAGGATTTTTTATTAAGCCTCTTTCATGGCAAAATAAGCCCGTACTTTTGGAGCCACTTGCGTGCCGAAGAGTTCAATAGCTCTTAGAACTTGTTCATGAGGCATAGAACCAAGCGGTAGATGGAGCATGAAGCGGTCCAAACCTAAATCCTCTATCATGCGAATCAATTTTTCTGCCACCTGATCTGGATTGCCCACAAACATAGCACCATTTGGCCCAACTTGTTCAAGGTATTGCTCATAACTCAATTCTTGCCAATGAGGACGGTCTTTGGAAATAGCATCCACCACTTGCTTGGTCGGATGGAAATAATCTTTCACAGCCTGATCGCCATCCTCAGCAATCCAACACCAAGAATGGGCTCCGACCTTCAGCTCATGACTGGCATGGCCTGCTTCGCTCCCAATCTCACGATAAGCCTGAATCAATTTTTTAAAATAAGACGGATTGCCACCGATAATGGCATAGACAATCGGTAAGCCTGCCTGAGCAATCTTCACTGTTGACTCTACATGACCACCTGTCGCTATCCACAAGGGCAATTTGTCCTGAACTGGACGAGGATAGACTTCTTTGCCAGAAATTGTTTGGGTCAATCGACCTTGCCAGTCTAGTTTGGTCTTTTCATTGACTAACTGAAGCAAGTCTAATTTTTCATCAAATAGAGCTTCGTAGTCTTTCAAATCATAACCAAATAGCGGGAAAGATTCCGTGAAAGAGCCCCTTCCAGCCATAATCTCCGCTCGTCCATTTGACAAAGCATCGATAGTGGCATACTGTTGGAACAAACGAATCGGGTCCATGCTTGACAAAATGCTGACTGCACTGGTCAAACGGATTTTCTTGGTATTGACTGCTCCAGCGGCCAGAACAATCTCTGGAGCTGATACTGCAAAATCCGCTCGATGGTGCTCACCAATCCCATACACATCCAAACCAACCTTGTCAGCCAGTTCAATCTCCGCCACCAACTGGCGAATACGTTCGGCATGACTGTAAGTTTGCCCAGTCCCTTCAAGCTCCGTTGTTTCCCCAAATGTTGAAATTCCCAATTCTACCATTGTGATTCTCCTTGTCTATTCCGGTCCTTCATTTTGAAAAATTATTCTAACACGAATCATGAGTACAAGCAACCGATTTGCTCACAAGAAAAAGCCTAGATAAACTAGACTTTTTTAGCTTATTCTACCGTTACTGATTTAGCAAGGTTACGTGGTTTATCCACATCAAGACCACGGTGTAGTGTTGCAAAGTAAGCGACCAATTGCGTTGGTACAACCATTGAGATTGGTGAGAGGTAAGGGTGGACGGTCGTAAGAACGATGTCGTCTGTATCTTTGGCAACATTTTCTTCTGCTATAGTGAGGACTTTGGCACCACGGGCTGCCACCTCTTGGATATTTCCACGAGTGTGGTTGGCAAGGACTGGATCTGACAAGAGAGCCAAGACAGGCGTTCCTTCTTCAATCAAGGCAATAGTTCCGTGCTTGAGTTCTCCTGCCGCAAAGCCTTCACACTGGATGTAAGAAATCTCTTTGAGCTTGAGACTTGCTTCCATGGCTACGTAGTAATCTTGGCCACGTCCGATGTAAAAGGCATTGCGAGTTGTTTCAAGGAGCTCACGAACCTTGGCTTCGATGGTTTCTTTCTCTGAAAGAGTTGATTCAATAGACTGAGCTACGATTGACAACTCATGAACTAAATCAAATGCTTGCGCTTTGGCATTGCCATTTGCTTCTCCGACTGCTTTTGCAAGGAATGCAAGGGCTGCAATTTGTGCTGTATAGGCTTTAGTTGATGCCACGGCAATTTCAGGACCCGCGTGAAGAAGCATAGTATGGTTAGCTTCACGTGACAGAGTTGATCCTGGCACATTTGTCACTGTCAAACTTGGAATACCCATTTCATTGGCCTTAACCAAAACCTGACGGCTATCCGCTGTTTCACCAGACTGGCTGATAAAGATGAAGAGTGGTTTCTTGCTGAGAAGTGGCATACCATAGCCCCACTCAGATGAGATTCCAAGTTCAACTGGCGTATCTGTCAATTCTTCCAGCATCTTCTTAGAAGCAAATCCTGCGTGGTAAGATGTCCCAGCTGCAAGGATGTAGATGCGGTCTGCGTCTTGAACAGCCTGGATGATAGCTGGATCTACGACAACTTGACCAGCCTCATCTGTATAGGCTTGGATCAACTTACGCATCACTGTTGGTTGCTCGTCAATTTCCTTGAGCATGTAGTAAGGATAAGTTCCCTTACCGATATCTGACAAATCAAGTTCAGCAGTGTAACTAGCACGCTCACGACGATTTCCATCATAGTCTTGAACTTCCACACTATCAGCCTTAACGATTACCAATTCTTGGTCATGAATTTCCATGTACTGGTTGGTCTCACGAATCATAGCCATAGCATCTGAGCAGACCATGTTATAGCCTTCCCCAAGACCAATCAAAAGTGGTGATTTATTTTTAGCTACGTAGATGACTTCAGGATCTTGTGAGTCAACCAAGGCAAAAGCATAAGAACCACGGATGATATGAAGGGCTTTTTTGAAGGCTTCAAGAACTGACAAGCCATCTTCTTCCGCAAATTTTCCAATCAAGTGAACGGCGATTTCCGTATCTGTTTGCCCCTTGAAGTGGTGACCTGCAAGGTATTCCTCCTTGATTTCAAGGTAGTTTTCAATCACCCCATTGTGAACCAAGACAAAACGTTCTGTCTCAGAGCGGTGTGGGTGAGCATTGTCCTCAGTTGGTTTCCCGTGAGTTGCCCAACGAGTATGTCCGATACCAGTTGTTCCCTCAACACCAGCTGTCTTAGCAGACAATTCTGCGATACGACCAACAGCCTTCACCAAATGGTTCTCAGCACCACCTAGGACAAAAATCCCCGCAGAATCATAGCCACGGTATTCGAGCTTCTCAAGCCCTTGAATCAAAATATCAGTTGCATTTGTGTTTCCAACAACACCAACAATTCCACACATAGTATATACGACACAGGCAAGCTGTGCTTTCCCCTTAAAATTGGTATAGTCTAATTCCTCTTTTATAGAATCAGCAAAAACAGTATATACTTGTTTCTTTCACTTGTCAAGAGTAAAAATTGGTATAGTTCATATCAACTTCTTATAAATAAAAAACTCTGACCAATTAGGACAATCAGTCAGAGTCTTTCTTAAAATCCATTATTATCGCTTAACTCCTTGAACCAGTGCCCTGATTTCTTCACACGACGTTCTTGCGTTTCCAAGTCTAGTTCGACCAAACCATAGCGATTTTTATAGCTGTTGAGCCATGACCAGCAGTCAATAAAAGTCCAAATCAAGTAGCCCTTACAATTGGCCCCATCTTCAATAGCACGGTGCAGTTCACGAAGATGACCTTTTACAAAGTCAATACGATAATCATCTTGAATCATTCCATCTTGACGGAATTTTTCCTCTCCTTCAACACCCATACCATTCTCAGTCAACATCCACTCGATATTACCATAATTTTCCTTGATATTTTGGGCAATGTCATAAATCCCTTGCTCATAAATCTCCCAGCCACGATGAGGATTGATTTTACGTCCAGGCATCACATAAGGCTCGTAAAAATGTTCTGGTAAGAGTGGACTCTCTGGATGCTTGGCAAATCGAGGTGCCATAACACGCAAAGGTTGATAGTAGTTGACACCAAGGAAGTCTACCGTATTGTCACGAATGAGCTCCAACTCCTCCTCTGTAGCATCAGGCAAGAGACCTTGTTCATGCAAGATTTCCACCAACTCCTGTGGATAAGTCCCCAAAACAGACGGATCTAAGAAAGATTGGGCCTGAAAAAGATCCGCAATACGAGCAGCCTTGACATCAGCAGGATGCTGGCTACGTGGATAAGCCGGTGTCAAGTTGAGGACAATCCCAATCTTAGAGTCAGGCAAGAGTTCATGACAGGCCTTAACCGCCCGACTGCTGGCCAATTGTGTATGATAAGCTACTTTAACGGCTGCCTCTGCATCCACCTTATGTGGATAATGGGCATCGTAAAAATAGCCAAATTCTACTGGAACGATTGGCTCGTTAAAGGTAATCCATTGATCCACTAAATCTCCATAAGTCTCAAAACAGAAACGAGCATAGTCTTCATAGGCTGAAACTGTCGCCTTATTTTCCCAACCATCACCAGCTTCTTGAAGAGCAAAAGGCAAGTCAAAGTGGTAGAGATTGACTAAAAGACGAATCCCTTTGGCCTTAATAGCCTCAAAAACCTTACGATAGAAATCCACACCTTGAGGATTGACTTTTCCACAGCCTTGTGGAAAAATCCGTGACCACTGGATAGAAGTCCGAAAGGCTGTGTGACCAGTCTCTAACAAAAGCTCAATATCCTGCTCCCAGTTTTCATAAAAGGTCGATGTCTTATCTGGACCAATCCCATTATAGTAACGATTTGGCTCCACCTGGTACCAATAATCCCAGAGATTATCTCCCTTACCATCACCAGCTACACGTCCTTCTGTCTGCGGTCCAGAAGTAGAGGACCCCCAGACAAAATCCTTTGGAAATCTTAGCATACATTTACCTCTTTATCTACTCATTTTTCCTATTATACAGAAAAAACAAGGTAAAAACTAGTTACATTTTTTCCTTGTTTTTCTTCTGATTATAGTTTTTATTTCTTGCTGAGGATTTCAAGCGTTTCAAGTAAGTTATCTGCATGAACTTCGATAGTATCACCAGTCGCTTTAATCTTCACTTCTACGATACCATCGGCCGCTTTCTTCCCAACAGTGATGCGGATTGGCAATCCAATCAAGTCACTGTCACTGAATTTAACACCAACACGTTCGTTACGGTCATCTGTCAAGACTTCGTAACCAGCTCCCATCAAGCTTGCTTCAAGCTTTTCTGTCAAGGCTTGTGCTTCTTCATCCTTGACATTGACAGTGATCAAGTGCACATCAAATGGTGCCAATTCTTTAGGGAAGTTGATTCCCCAAGCGTAACGGTATTCACCTTTTGGCGTTTTGTTAACAAAGAGGCGAGCGTGTTGCTCCATCACTGCTGAAAGGAGACGGCTGACACCGATACCGTAACATCCCATGATAATTGGCACAGCACGGCCATTTTCATCTAAAACATCTGCTCCCATGCTTGCTGAATAGCGAGTGCCAAGTTTGAAGATGTGACCAATTTCGATACCACGCGCAAAGTTAAGGACACCTTGTCCGTCTGGAGAAATTTCACCCTCACAAACTTCACGGATATCCACATATTCCGCAGTAAAGTCACGACCTGGGTTCACACCAGTCAAGTGGTAGCCATCTTCGTTAGCACCCACAACTGCATTGCGAACATCTTGCACCTTACGGTCTGCAATGATTTTAACATTCTCTGGCAAACCAACTGGGCCAAGCGAACCAAATCCTGCTTGAACAAGATTCACCACTTCTTCTTCGCTAGCAACGTCGAAGAAATCTGCTCCCAAGTGGTTTTTCAACTTGACTTCGTTGAGTTGGTCATTTCCAACTAGAAGGGCTGCAACAAGTTCACCATCTGCCATGTAGAAGAGGGTTTTAATCGTTTGTTCTTCTGGAACATTGAGGAAGGCTGCAACTTCATCAATTGATTTAACATCTGGAGTTGCAACACGAGTCACTTCTTCTTCAGCGACAACACGGTTGCTTGGTTTGTACTCGTTTGTTGCCATTTCCAAGTTAGCAGCATAGCTAGACTCACTTGAGTAAGCAATGGTATCTTCACCAGAAACCATCCATTTAAGCAATTCTGCCTTGATTTCTTCTTGCACTTCTGCAGGAATTTCGTCAAATGAGGCAACCGACTTGTCCAAGACAACCCAGCGGTCAAGGTCTGTACGAGCAGGTGTAATGGCCATAAATTCTTGGCTGTCCTTACCACCCATGGCTCCACCGTCACCAATGATAGCCTTAAAGTCTAAGCCACTACGAGTGAAAATACGCTCATAGGCAGCCTTATACTCATCATAAACACTGTCCAAGCTATCATAGTTAGCGTGGAAACTGTAAGCATCCTTCATGATAAACTCACGTGTACGGAGAAGTCCATTACGTGGGCGTTTTTCATCACGATACTTAGGCTGGATTTGGTAAAGGTTGAGTGGCAATTGCTTGTAAGACTTAACAGAATCACGGACAATAGCTGTAAAGGTTTCTTCGTGAGTTGGACCTAGGATAAAGTCTGATTTTTCACGGTTTTTTAGTTTGTAAAGGTCTTCACCATAAGTTTCATAACGACCTGATTCGCGCCACAATTCTGCACTGAGAAGGGCAGGAGCCAACATCTCAACGGCACCAATCTTGTCGAATTCTTGGCGCATGATATTTTTAGCTTTTTCAATCACACGGTTGGCAAGTGGTAGGTAAGAATAAACACCTGCTGAAACTTGGCGAACATAACCAGCACGCAACATAAGAGCATGGCTAATAACTTGAGCATCGCTTGGCATTTCGCGAAGCGTTGGGATAGGCATTTTACTTTGTTTCATAATATTCCTCGATTATCTAAAAAAGAGTCGCATAATGTCATTCCAGGTCACAGCAATCATCAAGACAACCATGATGACCACTCCGGCCAAGGTGACATAGGTTTCAATTTCTTGTTTCAATGGTTTGCGGCGGATGGCTTCTAGGATATTGAGCACAATCTTACCACCATCCAGAGCTGGAATCGGAATAAGATTAAAAATCCCGATATTGATGGAAATAATTGCCAAGAAGTACAAGACATTCTCAATTCCATTTTTAGCAGCATCACTACTTGCCTTAAAGATGGCAACAGGTCCACCTAACTTGTTCAAATCCGGTTGGAAAATCAGATTTTTCAGAGCCGATAGAATTCGGAGAGCCGAGTCAGCAGCAGTTGTAAAACCACCTACAAACATAGATACAAAATCTGACTTAATCCCCGGTTGAACACCTAGAAGATATTGGCCTTGACTTTCTTCTGGGGTAACAGTAACTTGTTTGTCACTCCCCTTTTCAGAAATAGTCACATCCAAGGTCGGGGCCGTCTTATCTTTGGTTTCTGATTCCACAGCCTGAATCAAGCTTTCCCAGTTGCTAACCTCATGTGAGCCAATCTTGGTAATTTGTGCCGTTTCTGGTACTCCCACCTTAGCCAAGGCCCCTTGGGGCATAACATGGAACTGGTTGGTATCGACATCTCTGACACCACCCTGCATGAAGATTAAAATCCAAAAAACAACGACACCTAAGATAAAGTTATTCATAGGGCCTGCAAAGTTAGTAATCAGTTTGCCCCAGATAGTTGCATTTTGATATTGAACATCTAAGGGAGCAATCCGAACCTCAGTTCCATCTAATTCTACAACCGTTGCATCGTGATCCACTGCAAATGTTTTTTCTTCTTCCAGAACCAAACCCTTGATAAAGAGCTTATCTTCAAAGTCAAATTGGGTCACCTGCATAGGGAGAGCTGTTTGATCTAATTTTTTACCTGAAAGATTGATGCGTTTAACCTTACCATCATCAGTAAGCGTCAAACTGACAGGAGTTCCTGTCTTGATTTCAGTCGTATCATCGCCCCAACCGGCCATGCGAACATAGCCCCCAAGAGGCAAGATTCGAATGGTATAGGCCGTCCCATCCTTGCCAATATGAGCAAAGATTTTGGGTCCCATACCGATGGCAAATTCACGCACTAGAATTCCTGATTTCTTGGCAAAGTAGAAGTGTCCGAACTCGTGCACCACAACAATAATCCCAAAAACCAGAATAAAGGTTAAAATTCCGAGCATTCTATCTTCCTTTCTCTAAAAGAGTCCAAATAAGTGCATGATTGGAAATACAAGCAACATACTATCGAAACGATCCAAAACACCACCATGCCCAGGAATAAATTTCCCAGAATCCTTAACACCAAAGTGACGCTTAATCGAACTTTCTAGTAAGTCACCAAATTGTCCAGCAATGCTGAAGAAAATAGCAAAGACTGACATCTTGTAAATTCCATACGGAAGAGCAACTGTCCTATCAAAAATCATAAAGACAATTGTTATCAAGATAGCTCCTAAAATACCACCAAAAGATCCCTCAAAGGTTTTATTGGGTGATACCCTTGGCGCTAATTTTCGTTTACCGTATCTCATCCCTACAAGATAAGCACAACTATCTGTTGCCCAAACAATACACAAGGCCAATAGTGCCTTATCTAAACCTGCAATTCTAGCATCTAATAGAGCATTAAAGCCAAAGCCCACATAGAAACTCATAGCAAGAGGGAAAACAGCATCCTCAATCGTATAGGACTTGCTAAAAACAGTCGTTCCTAACATGATTGAAATCAACACACTATAAGCCACCACATTCCCATCAACTGGCAAAAAAGTCAGATAATTCTCCAAGGGAATGGTCAAGGCGAAGGTTGCAAAGAGGGTCAAAAGCCCCTCCATAGTCATGGTCTCTAAACCTCTCATCTTCAAAAGTTCATGCATGGCTAGCATGGCTATGATTCCGATGGCAATCTGAAGCAAAAGACCACCAATCATTAAAATTGGTAGGAAAATAGCCAGGGCAATCCCTGCGAACAAGGTTCTTTTTTGTAAATCCTTTGTCATATCTCCTCCTAAACTCCTCCAAATCGGCGATGACGACGATTATAGGTAAGAATGGCTTCCTGCAAGGCTACCTCATCAAAATCAGGCCACAAGGTGTCCGTAAAATAGAGCTCACTATAGGCTCCCTGCCATGGAAGGAAATTGCTCAAGCGCAATTCTCCACTAGTACGGATAATCAAGTCTGGGTCTCGTAGGTCCTTAGGCAAATGATGGGTAAATAAATAATTGCCAATCAAGTCCTCTGTGATGTCACCTGGGTTGATTTTGGCATCTAAAACATCCTGAGAAATCAACTTAAGAGCCTGTGTAATCTCAGCACGTCCACCATAGTTGAGGGCAAAATTAAGAATTAATCCTGTGTTGTTCTTGGTTAATTCCTCAGCTTTAGTCAGAGCTTCAAAGGTTTGCTTAGGCAGGCGGTCCGTTTCCCCAATCATTTGAATCTTAACATTATTCGCATGCAGTTCCGGGACATAATTATCATAAAACTCTACTGGCAAGTTCATGATAAACTTGACTTCTTGATCGGGGCGGGTCCAGTTTTCCGTAGAAAAAGCATAAACTGTAATAACCTTAACTCCCAGTTTGTTGGCTGCCTTGGTCACAGTTTGCAATGCTTCCATGCCTGCCTTGTGTCCGAAGACTCGCGGTTGCATACGTTTTTTAGCCCAACGGCCATTGCCATCCATGATGATGCCGATATGAGCAGGAACCTGTGTCGGAACCTCTACTTCCACAGCCTTATCTTTCTTAAAAAATCCAAACATGATCTTATTCCTATTCAAAAATCTATCGTTTCATTATACCATATTTCCCTATTTTCTTCTATCACTAAGCTATTTATTCTCAGGCACAAAGCCCATTTTTCAAAAAAATAAGTCGCCTGATTGGGCGACTCTATTTTTATAGGGAGATTATTATGAAAAAGTTTTAGGAGTTTAAGTTAAGGTCTTCTTAACTTATGGAGTTAGTATACACTTCCTAGCTTAAAGTTTCCTTAAGTATTTTTAAAAATCAAATTTTTCCATTTTTCCTGCCAATTTTTCTTGAATAATCGTGTTTGATAGAGCTTCATTCGGTCTTCATTCTCTAAAAAATGAGGAGTTGGACGAACTTGAAAATTCAAAATATCCTCCAAACCATAAGGTGCATAGAGTTCAAAATCGGATTCTTCATTCAAGCGTAGTCCAACAGCCGTACATCGTTCTGGATACTTACTCATAGCATCACAAGAGCTGCTATAGGGAGCAGTATGCGGGCTATGCTGGTGCATATAGACCTGATTTTTCAATTCCCACTGGTACTGAGGAAAGTCCTCTCTCAGCTTTTTCTCCAGTAATAAGGTTTCCTCATAAGAAATATCTGAATCAAAGAAAATCACATCTACATCTGTTTCACAGTCAAAAGGTGATTTATCTGACAAGAGATTCCAGATGAAATTTCTGACAGAACCTGCTGCCAACCACGAGTCTTTCAGACCAAGGTCTCGTATGATCGTCAGAATAGCCATCATATCCGGATTTTCTCTGAAAGCTTCTAGAATTTCTTGCTTATTTTTCACTATATTCATAACCCAAATGCTCATAAGCCTTAGCAGTCGCAACTCGTCCTGAACGAGTTCGCATGATAAAGCCTTTCTGGATTAGGTAAGGTTCGTACATATCCTCAACCGTCTCACGCTCTTCTGCTATGTTAACAGAAAGAGTTCCTAGACCAACAGGACCACCACCGTACATCTCAATCATGGTCCGAAGGATTTTCTGGTCCACATAGTCCAAACCTTCATGGTCAACATCCAGCATGGTCAAAGCCTTATCGGTAATAATATCATCGATCACCCCATCCCCCATAATCTGGGCAAAATCGCGCACGCGCTTGAGGAGACGATTGGCAATACGAGGGGTCCCACGACTACGTAGGGCCAACTCAGATGCTGCCTCATGAGTAATTTCCATCTCAAAAATATCTGCCGTCCGCTCGACAATTTCTGTCAAGTCAGCATGGGCATAATACTCCATATGCCCCGTAATCCCAAAACGTGCCCGTAGTGGATTTGAGAGCATACCAGCCCGAGTCGTCGCACCAATCAAGGTAAAAGGTGGTAACTCCAAATGAACACTGCGACTACCTTCACCAGCCCCAATCATGATATCAATGTAGAAGTCCTCCATGGCACTATAAAGCACCTCTTCCACCGACATGGGCAAGCGATGAATCTCATCAATAAAAAGGACATCCCCAGGCTCTAAGTCATTCAAAATCGCTACCAGATCTCCGGCTTTTTCAATGACTGGCCCCGAAGTCTGCTTGAGATTGACACCTAGTTCGTTGGCAATAACAAAGGCCATGGTCGTTTTCCCCAGACCTGGAGGTCCAAATAAGAGGACATGATCCAGCGCTTCATCCCGCATTTTGGCAGCTTCGATAAAGATTTTGAGCTGGTCCTTGACCTTATCCTGTCCAATATATTCACGTAAATACTGAGGGCGGAGCGTTCGTTCTATTAACTCCTCGTCCCCCATCATCTCATTATCTAAAATTCTACTCATGGCTCTATTATATCAAAAAACCAAGCCACAAACAAAAAAGCCACCTGATTGGGTGACGCCTGAGTTTAGCACTTATGTGGTATAATATTCTACGGCACTTCTACACCGCCTACGAAAGGAGGTGAGATAGCCCATGATGGAATTAGTACTCAAAACTATCATCGGACCAATTGTGGTCGGTGTCGTTCTTCGATTAGTCGATAAATGGCTAAACAAGGACAAATAGTGTCAAAAAAGACCTCAAGCTTAATGTCGAAGTTAGCTTGAGGTCTTTTCTAGTCCATGATATAGAACTAGTACTCAATTCCTTTTTATTATCCCACAGTTCACAAAATTTGTCAAAGGTTTATACCCTCATCTACTCAGCTTCTCAAGCTTTAACCGCTGTACAACAATATGATGACTCACTCCTTGTCAACCAAGAGCATTATTACAGTAGTTCTAGTCCTTCAATTAACAGTCACTTAAATTCAAAGTGAGGTTGAACTTGCTGAAGCGACAACAGACCTATTTCTTAGTCATATTTCCAAAAAAAGTCCCCGCCAATTCCCCGACCAAAATCCGAAAAATATCGAAAAATGATTTTTAGAATAGTCCCCAAAAGCTTGAAATAGAGGCAAAAAACTCCACCTGATTGGGTGGAGTTAAGGGAGATTATTATGAAAAAGAAAAGTTTAGGATTTTATTAAATAAAGTTAGGAGGTCTTTATTTAATGATTATATGATACAAGACGAAGCTTAAAACTAGCTTAACTTTTCTCAGATTCTATCATTTTAAAAAAAATTTCTATCAGCATCTCTTCACCCCACAAAAAAAGCCACCTGATTGGGTGACTTCATTAGGAGATTATGATGAAAAAAAGTTTTAGGATTTCATTAAATAAAGTTAGGAGGTCTTTATTTAATGACTATATGATACTAGACCATCCTTAAACTTTGCTTAAGAAAAAACAAGTTTTGTTATTTTTCTCGATTCACCCAAGTCATCCCTATACAATTATAGGTAGATAAGATTTCAAAGCCCATAGAACGATAGAAGCCCAAGGTTCTTTCTGTCTCTTCTGTCACCAGCTGAACTTGATAGGCATCTTTGTAATTCTCTAAAGCCTCTTTCATTAGGGCACTACCAATCCCTTGGCACTGATAGCTAGGCAAAACAATCAAATCCTGAACCAATACTGATGAGAATCCATCTCCAACCAAACGAATCAAGCCAACTATTTTCTCTCCATAAAACGCTAAATACATAGCAAGCGAATGAGATAAGGCCTGCTCCAGCATCTCTGGTTGATGGGTATAATTTGTCCAACCGACAGCCTGATAGAGATGCAAAACATCCTCTAGCTTGACAATTTCTTGCTTTTTAATAGTAATCATCTCAACCCCTCTTAAAACTCTCTCAAGGTCTTATACTGCTGCCCATTTTGATCAAAATTTTCAGGACGCAACCATGTTTCTAAACGAGCTTTGACTTGAGGCCAGTCCTTATCAATCATAGACAACCAATCCGTATCTCTCGTACGCCCCTTATAAACGACTGCTTGACGGAAGGTTCCTTCATAGACAAATCCCAAACGTTCCGCAGCTCGTCTGGATGGTAGATTAAGAGAATCACATTTCCACTCATAGCGACGATAGTTAAGCTCCTCAAAAACATAGCGCGCCAAAAGATACTGAGCCTCTGTCCCTATTCGTGTTCCCCTGAGTTCTGGAGAAAAAGTGACTGCTCCCACTTCTATTACTCGGTTATTCTGGTCAATGCGCATGAGAGAAAATGTTCCCAAGGCCTTACCAGTTGCCTTGTCTACAATCGCATAGTAAAAGCGATCCTTACGAGCCAACATCTGATTTAAAAGGGTAACCAGTTCCTCTCTGTCTGCCACTGGTTCCTGAAAGAGGTAGGTCCACATCTCCCGAGGCGTATCAGGGCCATAAACAGCTAATAAATCCTCCGCATGCTTTTCTACCGAGAGAGCCTCTATCCGAGCATAACGCCCTTCTAAGAAATCAATCGAAGGCAATTCACCAGGTGTATAACCTTCCATTGACTCCCCAATCATTTGACCATATTCATTTACTGGCATAGTATTCTCCTTGTTTCGCTTTTCAAACTTTATAGTTGCCCATAGTATATCATACTTTTATAAGAAGATTCAAAAAATCCTCCAGATTCTACTCTGAAGGATTCCTATCTTATTTCACAACGATATTAACGAGTTTAGTTGGCTCAAACAGTTTGGGAAACTGTTTGAGGTTGGAAATCAGCAAATAAATTGGTTATTTTACAACAATGTTAACCAATTTATTTGGTACACTAATCACTTTCACAATTTCTTTGCCATCAATTTCTGCTTTGACTTTTTCATCAGCTAGAGCAATTTCTTGCAATTCTTCGCGTGATAGGTCTTTTGCGACCATGAGTTTAGCACGGACTTTTCCTTTGATTTGAACGACAATTTCGATTTCGTCTTCAACCAATTTGCTTTCGTCCCATGTTGGCCAAGCTACGTAAGAGATTGATTCACCTGTTGCTGCAACAGTTTGCCAGAGTTCTTCTGCCAAGTGAGGTGCAAATGGAGCAATCAATTGAATAAAGCCTTTGGCGTAGTCTACATAGAGTTTGTCTTCCTTGTTAGCCGCGTTGACAAAGACCATAAGTTGGGCAATGGCTGTGTTGAATTTCATAGACTCGATTTGCTCTGTGACAGCTTTAACGGTTTCGTTATAAACCTTGTCGAGAGCGCCATTGTTTTCTTCGACGATTTCTTTACTTGTAATCAAACGATAAACACGGTCAAGGAATTTACGGCTTCCTTCCAAACCTTCTTCAGACCAAGCGATTGAAGCATCAAGTGGACCCATGAACATTTCATAGACACGAAGGGTATCGGCACCGTATTGTTCCACTACGTCGTCTGGATTTACAACATTCTTGAGCGATTTAGACATCTTGGCTGGCGCTTGCTCCAACTCTTCTCCTGTTTCTACATGGAAGAAAGAACCATCACGTTTCTCAACCTTGTCAGTCGCTACAAGCGCGCCACGGTGGTCACGGTAGCTGGTTCCCAAAATCATTCCTTGGTTAAAGAGTTTTTGGAATGGTTCCTTAGTTGGAACAACACCGAGGTCATAGAGGAATTTGTGCCAGAAACGAGCGTAAAGCAAGTGAAGTACAGCATGCTCTGCACCACCCACGTAGATATCTACTGGCAACCATTGTTTGAGAAGGTCCTCATCAGCCAATTTCTCAGTATTGTGTGGATCAATATAGCGGAGGTAATACCAGCTTGAACCTGCCCATTGTGGCATGGTATTGGTTTCACGACGACCCTTAACGCCATCTTCACGAGTCACTTCAAGCCAATCTGTCAAGTTAGCTAGTGGACTTTCACCAGTACCTGAAGGGCGGATGTCCTTGGTTACAGGCAAAACAAGTGGCAATTCACTTTCAGGAACAGCTGTTGAAGTTCCGTCTTCCCAATGAATGATTGGGATTGGCTCACCCCAGTAACGTTGACGGCTAAAGAGCCAGTCGCGGAGACGGTAGGTAACCTTCTCTTGTCCACAACCTTTTTCTTCCAACCAAGCCACAATCTTGGCAATAGCATCTTCTTTGTTCAGTCCATCTAGAAAGTCAGAATTAACATGAAGTCCATCTTCTGTGTAGGCAGCCTCTTCAACGTTTCCACCTTCTAAGACTTCTACGATTGGTAGGTCAAATTGTTTGGCAAATTCCCAGTCACGTTGGTCGTGGGCAGGTACAGCCATAACAGCACCTGTACCGTAGCTAGCAAGGACATAGTCAGCAATCCAGATTGGAATTTCCTTGCCATTGACAGGGTTGATAGCATAAGCACCAGTCCACACACCAGTTTTTTCCTTGGCAAGGTCTGTACGAGCCAAGTCTGATTTCAGACTAGCTTGGTGTTTGTAGTCTGCTACTGCCTCTGCTTGCTCTGGACTTGTGATAGCGTCAACCAAGTCATGCTCAGGAGCCAAGACAGTGAAAGTCGCACCGAAAAGGGTGTCAGGACGAGTCGTAAAGACTGTGAATTCCTTGTCAGTCCCTTTCACTTTGAAGGTGACATTGGCACCAGTTGATTTACCAATCCAGTTGCGTTGCATGTCCTTGATAGACTCTGGCCAATCAAGCTCGTCTAAGTCATTGAGCAAGCGCTCCGCATAGGCCGTAATTTTGAGCATCCATTGGCGCATCGGTTTACGGACAACTGGATAGCCTCCACGCTCAGAAGTTCCGTCAGGAAGGACTTCTTCGTTAGCTATGGCTGTTCCCAACTCTTCAACCCAGTTTACTGGCACTTCCGCTTCATAGGCCAAACCTTTTTCGTAAAGCTTGGTGAAAATCCATTGAGTCCACTTGTAGTAGTTTGGATCTGTTGTGTTGACTTCACGATCCCAGTCATAAGAAAATCCAAGCGCATTGATTTGTCGTTTGAAGTTGGCAATATTTTCCGCTGTAAATTCTGCTGGGTCATTACCTGTATCCATAGCATATTGCTCTGCAGGCAAACCAAAGGCATCCCATCCCATTGGGTGAAGGACATTGTAGCCTTGCGCACGTTTGTAACGGCTAAGGATATCGGTTGCAGTATAACCTTCTGGGTGTCCTACGTGCAGACCCGCTCCAGACGGATAAGGGAACATATCAAGAGCATAAAACTTCGGTTTTGAGGCATCTGTTCCTGTCTTAAATGTATGATGTTCTGCCCAGTAGCTCTGCCACTTAGGCTCAATTTCTTTATGATTGTAAAAACTCATGGTCTCTCTCCAATTTTGTGATGTTACTATTATACCATTTTTGAGGGAATTTAAAAGACGAGAAATGTTCTTTTGGGCTTGTATGCCAAGAAAGACTGAATCGCAAATCCAGCTTATATAACAGTATAAAAAATTAGCCCCCATTTGGAGCTAACTTCTATTAACTATTTGTCTCTTGCATCTTCTCCCGTCCTAGTTCTCGGTAACTACGGTCACCAACTACCTCAACGCTAAACTGGCCGTCCTCATATTCAAGTATCGTCACGCTACCATTATCAAGACCATGTGGATGCATACCATTAATCAGATAAACAATGGTTCCAATGGTCATTCCGTGGCTTACGACAAGGGCATTGCCTCCACCCTGCTCTTCCATTTCTTTGGCAATCGCTTCAAAACCTTCCTTGATTCGGCCACTGAGTTTTTCCCAGCCTTCAGCCCAACCAGCTGTATCAACCTCTACCAAACCCTCAGCCAGTTCAGCATAAGACAATTGGTGAACGTGGTCCACATTAAAGATACGAGGAATGATTCCCATGAAAAGATCACCGTCGTAGGCTCCATCAAAGCTACCAAAACACCATTCTCTGATTCGCTTGTCCATACGATAAGGAATTTTCCCCTGCAAGCCAAGTTCGTAAAGGATAATTCCCATGGTCTGAATGGTGCGACCAGAATCACTGGAATAAGCGCGCTCAAACTGTAGACCAGATTCTCGCAAACCAATCCCCAATTCTTGAATTCCTCGCTCACCTTCAGCTGTTAAGGGGGTATCGCTCCAACCTTGCGCGCGACCAATCGTGTTAAACATGGTCTTGCCATGACGTACCAAATACAATCGTACTTTTACCATTTTCCGTCCTCCGTTTGCTTCTATTATATCATGGATGATAAAACAAAAGCCACCCATACAGGCGACTTTTGCAGGAGATTATTATGAAAAAGTTTAGGAGTTCTATTAAATAAAGATATTAGATGAAAATCAAATTCAAACTAAATCAGTGTTATCTGTTTCAAATAATATTAGGAGGTCTTTATTTAATGATTATAGTATACACAGCTAACCTTAAATAGAACTTAAAATTTCTCCTATTTTCTTAATTTTTAAAACTATGAATTGGTGCTGGGATTTGCCCTCCACGCGAAATGAAATCAACAGACGAAGCTCCATTGACCTTCATAACAGGTGCAGTTCCTAATAGGCCACCAAACTCAATCATATCTCCTTCTTTTCCTTTTGGAATGATACGAACAGCCGTTGTCTTCATGTTAATAACACCAATTGCAGCTTCATCTGCAATCATAGCAGCAATGGTTTCAGCAGGCGTATCCTCTGGGATGGCAATCATATCCAATCCAACAGAACAGATAGCCGTCATGGCTTCTAGTTTTTCTAAATTAAGAGAACCAGTTTGCACTGCAGCAATCATCCCCTCATCCTCAGAGACGGGGATAAAGGCACCAGACAAACCACCGACTTGGTTGCAGGCCATCACTCCGCCCTTCTTAACTTGGTCGTTCAAGAGAGCCAAGGCAGCCGTCGTTCCATGCGTACCAACTGTTTCTAGTCCCATCTCCTCAAGGACACGTGCCACAGAATCCCCAACCGCAGGAGTTGGCGCCAAACTCAAGTCTACAATACCAAACTCCACACCCAATCTCTCGCTGGCCATTTGACCAACCAATTGACCGATACGAGTGATTTTAAAAGCAGTCTTCTTGACCGTTTCAGCTACTACATCAAAACTCTCTCCACGAACTTTTTCCAAGGCACGCTTCACCACACCAGGACCAGAAACCCCGACATTGATGATAACATCTGCTTCCCCAACACCGTGGAAGGCACCCGCCATAAATGGATTGTCCTCAACAGCATTAGCAAATACAACCAGCTTAGCTGCCCCCATATCAGATAGATGAGCCGTTTCCTTAATAATACGTCCCATATCTGCCACAGCCGTCATATTAATACCAGACTTGCTTGAGCCGATATTAACTGACGAGCAGACCTTGTCCGTTTCTGCCAAAGCACGAGGAATAGAATTGATGAGAATCTCATCTCCCTTTTGATAACCCTTTTGTACCAAGGCAGAAAAACCACCAATAAAGTCCACACCAATCTCTTTCGCAGCCTTATCAAGCGCTTTTGCCAGAACCACGTAGTCCGTCGCATCTGTCGCAGCTCCAATCAGAGAAATAGGAGTCACCGATACACGCTTATTAACGATTGGAATTCCCAACTCAGCCGCAATCTCATCCCCAACAGCCACTAAATTAGCCGCCTTAGTCGTAATCTTTTGATAAATTTTCTCAGCAGCACGATTGATATCTGGATCGATACAGTCCAAAAGGGAAATTCCCATAGTAATGGTTCTGATATCGAAGTTTTGCTCCTCAATCATGGCGATGGTTTCAGTAACTTGTCTAATATCCATGTGTAACTCCTAAATATTATACATAGCTTCAAAAATCGCAGCACTTTGAATATTAATTTTCACATTCAAAGTTTGTCCAAAAGCTTCGAATTCATTACGAAGATAAGTGAAATCTTGCTTTTCATCACTAGAGACGACAGCCATCATCGTAAAATATTCATCCAAAACAGTTTGAGAGATATCGTCTATGTTCAAACCCAATTCTGCAATTTTACCAGAAACACCTGCAACAATTCCAGATTTATCTTTACCAACAACAGTTATAATCGCTTTCATAAGCAAACTCCAATTCTTCTTTTAATAGGAAACCTGAACATTAAACAGGATTCTTTTCAAATAGTATAGCATAATTCTAACTAAAATACTCAAAAACGCCTGCTTACGAAGTTGTTCTTAAGCAAAAAACAATTTCGTAAACAAGCGTCTACTATCCCAACTTACGATGAGTGTTCCCGCTAGGACCGAAATCCTAGCGGTAGACCAGAGCTAGACTAAGAGCACAAGACTCCATCATCATAACACTCAACAAAATTGATGATTTTATACTAATTCGATGATCGCCATTGGCGCTGCATCACCACGACGTGGTTCAGTTTTAAGGATACGAGTGTATCCACCGTTACGTTCAGCATAACGAGGTGCGATTTCTGAGAACAATTTTTGAAGTGCTGTAGTAGAAGTGTACTTATCAGTTGCTTCATCATAGTTTTCAGATGCGATTTCATTACGTACGAAAGCAGCTGCTTGACGACGTGCATGCAAATCACCACGTTTACCTAGAGTAATCATTTTTTCAACAGTTTTACGGATTTCTTTAGCACGAGCTTCAGTTGTCACGATTGATTCGTTGATCAAAAGGTCAGTTGTCAAATCGCGAAGCATTGCTTTACGTTGTGAGCTAGTGCGTCCTAGTTTACGGTAAGCCATGTATTCCTCCTTTATTTATCTTTTAATCCAAGACCCAAATCAATGAGTTTGAGTTTCACTTCTTCCAAACTCTTGCGTCCAAGATTTCGTACTTTCATCATCTCTGCTTCAGATTTTTCTGTCAAATCATGCACAGTATTGATACCGGCACGTTTCAAACAGTTGTATGAACGCACAGACAAGTCCAGTTCCTCAATCGTACGATCCAAAATACGGTCGTCAGATTCAGTATCAGCTTCTTTCATCACTTCAGTTGACTTAGCAATCTCAGTAAGATTTGTAAACAAATCAAGATGTTCTGTCAAAATACGTGCTGAAAGCCCTAAAGCATCTTCTGGAATAATTGTTCCATTTGTCAAGATTTCAAGGGTTAGTTTGTCAAAACCATCGTTGCTACCTACACGAGCAGGTTCAACTTGATAGTTGACTTTGGTAACTGGTGTATAAATAGAATCTACAGCAAGTGTCCCAACTGGTGCATTATCCTTTTTATTTTCATCTGCAGGTACATATCCACGACCACTGTTAACAGTCATAGTCGCTTTTAGAGAAGAACCTTCACCGATTGTAAAGAGATAATGATCTGGATTTACAATTTCAATATCGCTATCTGTCAAAATGTCACCAGCTGTTACTTCAGCAGGACCTTCAACATCCAGTTCGATGATTTTTTCGTCTTCAACGTACGATTTCACTGCAATTCCTTTAATGTTCAGAATGATTTGCATCACGTCTTCACGAACACCTGGAACTGTGTCAAACTCATGTAACACACCATCAATGTTAATAGATGTCACAGCTGCTCCTGGTAGAGAAGCTAGAAGTACACGACGAAGAGAGTTACCAAGAGTTGTACCGTAGCCACGTTCAAGTGGTTCGATTACAAACTTGCCATAATCTTTATTTTCATCAATTTTTGTTATATTTGGTTTTTCAAACTCGATCATTTAGTTACTCCCTCTTAAACGAAAAGCAGTGTAATGCGATGATTATACACGGCGACGTTTTGGAGGACGAGCACCATTGTGTGGCACTGGAGTCACATCACGAATTGCTGTTACTTCAAGACCAGCGGCAGCAAGCGCACGAATAGCTGACTCACGACCAGAACCTGGACCTTTTACAGTAACTTCAACTGATTTAAGACCGTGTTCTTGTGCAGATTTAGCAGCAGCTTCTGAAGCCATTTGAGCAGCGAATGGTGTAGATTTACGAGAACCTTTGAAACCAAGAGCACCAGCTGATGACCAAGCAATTGCATTACCATGCACATCAGTAATCATAACAATAGTGTTATTAAATGTAGCGTGAATATGAGCAATACCAGATTCGATATTCTTTTTCACACGACGTTTACGTGTTGGTTTAGCCAAGACTTTTACCTCCTATATTATTTTTTCTTACCAGCAATCGCAACAGCTTTACCTTTACGAGTGCGAGCGTTGTTTTTAGTGTTTTGTCCACGGACAGGAAGTCCACGACGGTGACGGATACCACGGTATGAACCGATTTCCATCAAACGTTTGATGTTCAAGTTTACTTCACGACGAAGGTCACCTTCAACTTTGATTGCATCCACTTCACGACGGATAGCATCTTCTTGATCTGATGTAAGATCACGTACACGAACATCTTCTGAGATTCCAGCAGCAGCCAAAATTTTCTTAGATGTTGCAAGTCCGATACCATAAACATAAGTCAATGAGATTACTACGCGTTTGTCATTTGGAATGTCAACTCCAGCAATACGAGCCATGTTTTCTCCTTTCTATCTTATCCTTGACGTTGTTTGTGTTTTGGATTTGCTGGGCAAATTACCATAACACGACCATTACGACGAATAACTTTACAGTATTCGCAAATTGGTTTGACCGATGGTCTTACTTTCATTTCTTATCCCTCCAAGTTTTTCGATTATTTAAAGCGGTAAGTGATACGTCCACGTGTCAAGTCATATGGACTCATTTCGACAGTAACACGATCTCCCGCTAAAATACGAATATAGTTTTTACGAATTTTACCAGAAACTGTTGCTAAAATCTGATGTCCATTTTCAAGTTCAACCGTAAACATTGCATTCGGCATTGTATCAACTACTTTGCCTTCAACTTCAATCACATCGTCTTTTGCCACGCAAAAGCACCTCCATAAATTTCGATTCGATGCCTCTAGACACAGAGACAACAATTATAAGTCAGACTATCTCAGTATAACATTTATAGCGGATTTTTGCAAGTGTGAAAAACGCTTTATTTCAAATTTGTCAATACTTTTTCGATATCTGAGAAGACATCATTGATATCTTGATTACCTTCGATATCATGAACCAAACCTTTGGCACGATAGTGAGCAATAATTGGTTCTCCTTGAGCAATATTAACGTCCAAACGACGTTTTACTGTCTCAGGTTTATCATCTTCACGTTGGTAGTAATCTTCTTCTTTATAGTCAACTGGTGGGTTAAAGACCTTGTGGAAAGTTTCTCCAGTTACGCGGTGGATGATACGACCACTCAAACGTTCCAAGAGGCTATCTGGATTCACTTCAATGTTGATGACACCTTCTAGTTCAATGCCAAGTTCAGCCAATGTTTTGTCCAAGGCATGAGCTTGTTCAATTGTACGTGGGTAACCATCCAACAAGAATCCTGTTTCTTTAATATCATCTTGTGAAAGACGTTCTTTTACGATTCCATTTGTAACTTCGTCAGGAACCAATTCACCCTTGTCAATGTATGACTTGGCAAGAACACCCATTTCAGTTTGATTTGCCATAGCAGCACGGAACATATCACCTGTTGAGATATGTGCAACATGGAATTGTTCTACGATTTTTGCTGCTTGAGTTCCCTTACCTGCACCAGGTAAGCCCATAATCAAAAGATTCATGATTTGATCTCCTTATTTTATTTTTAAATAGAAGCAAAAAGTCTTTTCACCCCTATTTAAAAACAAAATAGAAGAGGGGAGACCAAACTCTCACAAATGTCAGAGTTTAAACCTCCACTCCCTCAGCATTTACTGATTCATACTCAATGAAAATCAAAGAGCAAACTAGGAAGCTAGCCACAGGCTGTACTTGAGTACGGCAAGGGGAAGCTGACGTGGTTTGAAGAGATTTTCGAAGAGTATCAGTAAATACTTTTATTCTGTTCTATCCATGAAACCAACATACTTACGTTTCAATAGGTAACCTTCCAATTGTTTGATTCCTTCAATACCTGTAGAGATAATAATCAAAAGACTGGTTCCTCCAAAAGCAACTGCTTCTGAAAGTCCAAAGAAATCTTTTGCTACGATCGGTAAAATAGAAATCACACCAAGGAAGAGGGAACCAACAGTTGCAAGACGACGAAGAAGTTTAGACATATATTCTTCTGTACCTTTACCAGGACGAACTCCGTGGATATAGGCACCGCTCTTTTGTAGGTTCTCTGCCGCTTTTTCAGGATTAATCTGTACAAACGTATAGAAGAATGTAAAGAGAATAATCAACAAAGCATACATGGCAATACCAGTTGGTGAAGTTGTTGCCAACATTTCTTGTGCTGTTCTTACCCAAGCCCAATCATGACCTGTAGCGCTCAAAAATTGAAGAATAGCCGCTGGCGCTGCAGTAATCGAACTTGCAAAGATAACAGGGATAACTCCAGCAGGGTTTACTTTCAATGGAAGGTAAGAGCTAGATGGAGCACCTTGTGCAACCTTAGTATATTGGATTGGAATTTTGTATTCTGCTTGTTGAACATAAGTTGTAAAATAAATGATCAACAATACAGTAATAATCAAAATGATTACGAAAATGATAGACGAGTTGATACGGTCACTTGGAACGTTCACAAAGTAGTCCACATAGATGCCCTGAATCATCTCTGGAATTGAGGCAACAATTCCGGCAAAGATAATCATAGAAACACCATTTCCGTATCCCTTATCTGTAATTTGCTCTCCCAACCAAGTCACAATCATGCTACCAGCTGTTAAGATGATACCAATCATGATAAAGACTTGTGGAGTAAGAGCTGTTTTCAACAATTGAGCTCCAGCCAAAGTATTAAAACCAGCTGTAATCCCGATAGATTGCACAAAGGCTAGAACAAGAGCAATATAACGAGTAGCTTGATTTAATTTTCTTCGACCTACTTCCCCTTGTTTCCCCCACTCTACAAACTTGGGTAAAATATCCATTTGCAAGAGTTGGACAACGATAGAGGCCGTAATATAGGGGCTAACACCAAGAGCAAAAACTGAGAAGTTTTTCATGGCATTCCCTGAGACCAAGCTCAACATGTTTAAGAAGGATAATCCACTTAAAGCATTCAAGCTATTGGCATTCACACCAGGAACTGTAATACTAGTTCCGATACGAAAGACCAAAACGATAAAAATTGTAAATAAAATTTTTGATCGAACCTGCTTGACTTTAAGAGCTTCTCTTAATAATTTAAAAAACATAGGTCACCTCTCTTAGATGACTTCTACTGAACCACCTTTAGCAGTGATAGCTTCTTCAGCTGATTTAGAGAATTTAGCTGCTTTCACAGTCAATTTCTTAGTCAACTCACCGTTACCAAGAATTTTAATACCTGATTTTTCAGCTTTAACAATTCCTGCTTCGATAAGAACAACTGGAGTAACTTCAGCACCATCTTCAAAGACGTTCAATTGGTCAAGGTTCACAATTGCGTATTCTTTAGCGTTGATGTTAGTGAATCCACGTTTTGGAAGACGACGGAACAATGGAGTTTGTCCACCTTCAAAACCAAGGCGAACTCCGCCACCGCTACGAGCTTTTTGACCTTTTTGACCACGACCAGATGTTTTACCGTTACCTGATGAAGTACCACGACCAACGCGGTTACGTACTTTACGAGAACCTTCTGCAGGTTTCAATTCATGAAGTTTCATTTTTATTTTCTCCTCTTTTGTAAAATGCTAGCGCCGATAAGGGAGAAAAGGTTGTCTCCCCCATCAACTCGCCTATACGACATCATCATAGATGACTATATCTAGTTTTAGGGGATGGTATAGTGCACATCCCCTAAAAATTCATTAGTTTACTTCTTCAACTGTTACCAAGTGAGATACTGCTGTGATCATACCACGGATAGCAGCGTTATCTTCTTTAATAACAGAGCTGTTCAATTTGCCAAGTCCAAGTGCTACAACAGTTTTACGTTGTGATGGAATGCGTCCGATTGGAGACTTAGTCAAAGTAATTTTAATTTGAGCCATTTTATCCCCTTTCTTATGCCAAATCAGAAACTGAAATACCACGAAGGGCAGCAACTTCTTCAGCGCGTTTCAATTGTTTCAAACCTTCAACAGTTGCACGAACAATGTTGATTGGAGTGTTAGAACCAAGTGATTTAGATGTAATATCTGCCACACCTGCCAATTCCACAACGGCACGAACTGCACCACCAGCGGCAACTCCAGAACCTTCTACAGCAGGTTTCAACAATACTTTAGCTCCACCGAATTCTGAAAGAACTTCGTGTGGGATTGTTGTTCCAACCATAGGAACTTCGATCAAGTTTTTCTTAGCATCATCTACTGCTTTACGGATTGCTTCTGGAACTTCTTGAGCTTTACCAGTACCAAATCCTACGCGACCGTTGTGGTCACCAACAACAACAAGAGCTGCGAAACGAAGACGACGTCCACCTTTAACAACTTTTGTAACACGGTTGACAGCAACTACGCGTTCTTCTAATTCAACTGCATTGTCTTTAAATGCCATTTTCTAGTGTCCTCCTATTAGAATTTCAATCCGTTTTCACGAGCTGCATCAGCCAAAGCTTTCACACGTCCGTGATATAGATATCCACCGCGGTCGAACACCACTTCTGAAATACCTTTAGCGTTTGCACGTTCTGCAACGAGTTTACCGACAGCAACGGCTTGTTCAGTTTTAGTTCCTTTTGAAACTTCTTTGTCAAGAGTTGAAGCACTTGCGAGCGTTACACCCGCTACGTCATCAATCACTTGAGCGTAGATGCCTGTATTAGAACGGAATACGTTCAAACGTGGGCGATCAGCAGTTCCAGAGAGTTTTCCGCGAACGCGACGGTGGCGTTTTTGGCGGAGTTTGTTTTTATCTGGTTTTGAAATCACAGTTTTCACCTCTTTAGTTTTAAATCGTGTGCTATGCACAAAGTTGGAAAATAGGTTGGTGGTTGAGAATCAACCACTCAACATTATTTACCTGTTTTACCTTCTTTACGGCGAACGAATTCACCAACGTAACGGATACCTTTACCTTTATATGGTTCTGGTGAACGAAGGCTACGTACGTAAGCAGCTGTTTGACCAACTACTTCTTTTGAAATTCCGCTAACAATGATTGTTGTTGGGTTTGGAAGTTCAAAAGTAATTCCTTCTGGAGCTTCAACTTCATCTGGATGAGATTTACCAACAGCCAAAACAAGTTTAGATCCTTGAAGTTGTGCACGGTAACCAACCCCGCGCATTTCAAGTTCTTTCTTGAATCCTTCTGATACACCAACAACCATGTTGTTCAAAAGAGCACGAGTAGTTCCGTGGATAGTTTTCATTTCTTTTGAATCGTTTGGACGGTGAAGAGTTACTTCAGTACCTTCCACACGGATTTCAATATCTTTTGAGAACTCACGAGTAAGTTCTCCTTTAGGTCCTTTTACAGTTACAACGTTGTCATTGTTAGTGAGTTCAACACCAGCAGGCAACACGATAACTTTATTACCAATACGTGACATGTTTATTTTCTCCTGTTAAATTGTCAGGCCAGAACGGCCAGTTTTCACGGGGGCTAAATCGATTTCTCGATTTAAAGGAACATTTAGGTTTCAATTTCAAAGTGAATCTAGGCATCGTCTCGCAGGCATAACTTTGGGTTAGGCAAGAGACGATAACGACGAGTCACAAAGAAATTGGGAGCTAAATATTACCAAACGTAAGCGATAACCTCACCACCAACATTCTTTTGGCGTGCTTCTTTATCAGTAAGCAAACCTTCAGAAGTTGAAAGGATAGCAATTCCAAGTCCGTTAAGAACTTTTGGAAGGTCTTCACGTTTTTTGTAGACACGAAGTCCTGGTTTAGAAACACGTTTCAAGTTAGTGATAACTTTTTCACCGTTTGGTCCGTATTTAAGGAATACACGGATGATGCCTTGTTTGTCATCTTCGATGATTTCAACGTTTTTTACAAAACCTTCGCGTTTAAGGATTTCAGCAATCCCTTTTTTGATGTTTGATGCAGGTACTTCAAGTACTTCGTGTTTAGCTTGGTTAGCGTTACGAATACGAGTTAGGAAGTCTGCGATTGGGTCAGTCATAACCATTTTGTTTTTCTCCTCTTACTAGTAGTTTGCAAGTGGCACTTGCTAGTTAATGATTGAGCTAAGCTCAGAATATGTTTCTAGGTTTCAATTCCTAAGTGATTCTAGGCATCTTGCTTGCAGGCATAACTTGAGTTAGTCAAAAGCAGATAACGACGAATCACGACGGGATTGAAAGCTAGAATTACCAAGATGCTTTTGTTACACCAGGAATTTGTCCTTTGTAAGCTAATTCACGGAAGCAAACACGGCAAAGTTTAAATTTGCGGTAAACTGAATGTGGACGACCACATTTTTCACAACGAGTATAAGCTTGAGTAGAGAACTTCGCTGGACGTTTGTTCTTAGCAATCATTGATTTTTTAGCCATTAGATTTACCTCCTATATTATTTTGCAAAAGGCATTCCAAGGCCTGTAAGCAATGCACGTGACTCTTCGTCAGTGTTAGCAGTTGTTACGATAACGATGTCAAGACCACGAGTTTTGTCAACGTCATCGAAGTTGATTTCTGGGAAAATCAATTGTTCTTTCACACCAAGTGTGTAGTTTCCGCGTCCGTCAAATGATTTTGTTGGAACACCGTGGAAGTCACGTACACGTGGAAGTGAAACTGATACCAATTTATCCAAGAATTCGTACATACGTTCACCACGAAGGGTAACTTTTGCACCGATCGCAACACCTTCACGAAGACGGAAGCCGGCGATTGATTTTTTAGCTTTAGTGATAAGTGGTTTTTGACCTGAGATAAGTGCCAATTCTTCAGCAGCTTTTTCAAGGCTTTTAGCGTTTGATACAGCTTCTCCAACACCCATGTTCAAAACGATCTTATCTACTTTAGGCACAGCCATCACTGATGAGTAGTTGAATTGTTCTGTCAAAGCAGGAACTACTTCATTAAGATATTTTTCTTTTAAACGATTTGCCATTATACTTCTCCTTTCCTTCGTGATTAATCAAGCACTTCGCCTGATTTTTTGTTGTAGCGAACTTTTTTACCGTCTACAAATTTGTAACCAACACGACCAGCTACACCATTTTTGTCCAAAACTTGAACGTTTGATACGTGGATAGCTGCTTCTTTCTCGATGATACCACCTTGAGGAAGTTCGTTAGTTGGACGTTGGTGTTTCTTAACGATGTTAACACCTTCAACGATAACTTTGTTTACTTTTGGAAGGGCAGTAAGGACAACAGCTTCTGTTCCCTTATCTTTACCAGCGATTACGCGAACTTTGTCGCCTTTTTTTACAAACATTAGGTTTCTCCTTGATTTTTCTTACGCCCATAAGGGCACCCTAGCTTGAAGCTAGGGGACTAGTTTGTTTTTAAAAATTAAAGTACTTCTGGAGCAAGTGACACGATCTTCATGAAGCCACCTTCACGCAATTCACGTGCAACTGGGCCAAAGATACGTGTTCCGCGAGGAGTTTTGTCTTCACGGATGATAACTGCTGCGTTTTCGTCAAATTTGATGTATGAACCATCAGCACGACGAGCACCTGATTTAGTACGAACGATAACTGCTTTAACAACGTCACCTTTTTTAACCGCACCACCAGGAGTAGCTTGTTTTACAGATGCCACGATAACATCACCGATGTTTGCAAATTTACGTCCTGAACCACCAAGAACTTTGATAGTCAAGATTTCGCGAGCACCGCTGTTGTCTGCGACTTTCAAACGAGTTTCTGTTTGAATCATTTCAGTTTTCTCCTTTCAGGTTTGATTAGATGATGACCGCTTCTTCAACAACTTCTACAAGACGGAAACGTTTTGTAGCTGAAAGCGGACGAGTTTCCATGATACGTACGATATCGCCTTCTTTGGCAACATTGTTTTCATCATGAGCTTTGTATTTTTTAGAGTAGTTAATACGTTTACCATAGACTGGGTGGTTACGTTTTGTTTCAACTACAACTGTGATTGTCTTGTCCATTTTGTCAGATACAACACGTCCAACAAGAACTTTACGATTATTGCGTTCCATTGAAATTTCTCCTTCCCTAGTCTATTATTTCGCTTCAGATTGAACTGTTTTGATACGAGCGATTTGTTTTTTAACTTCTTTCAAGCGAGCTGTTTGTTCCAATTGACCAGTAGCAGCTTGGAAACGAAGTTCAAACAATTCTTTTTTCAATTCGTTTTCGCGCTTCGCGAGTTCTTCTTGAGAAAGACCACGAAGTTCTTTAACAAATTCTTTTACTTCATTAAGTTTCATGCCTTCTCCTTATTCTGCTTCACGTTTTACGAATTTACATTTAACTGGCAATTTGTGGCTAGCAAGACGAAGCGCTTCACGTGCAATCTCTTCAGATACACCAGCGATTTCGAACATCACTTTACCACGTTTAACTGGTGCTACCCAACCTTCAGGTGCCCCTTTACCAGATCCCATACGCACACCGATAGCTTTAGCAGTGTATGATTTGTGTGGGAAGATTTTAATCCAAACTTTACCACCACGTTTCATGTAACGAGTCATGGCGATACGAGCAGCTTCGATTTGGCGGTTAGTGATCCAGTGGCTAGTTGTAGCTTGAAGACCGTATTCACCGAATGCTACTTCTTTTCCACCTTTTGCTTCACCGCGCATTTTTCCACGGAATTCACGACGGTGTTTAACACGTTTAGGTACTAACATTGGTTATTTACCTCCTTTAGTGTTTTTGCGAGCTGGAAGAACTTCACCACGGTAGATCCATACTTTAACACCAAGTTTACCGTATGTAGTATCTGCTTCTTCCCAAGCGTAATCGATATCTGCACGAAGTGTGTGAAGTGGAACAGTTCCTTCAGAGTATCCTTCAGCACGGGCGATATCTGCACCGTTCAAACGACCTGATACTTGAGTTTTGATTCCTTTAGCTCCAGCACGCATTGCACGTTGGATTGCTTGTTTTTGTGCACGACGGAAAGCCACACGTTGCTCCAATTGACGAGCAATTCCTTCACCTACAAGGTGAGCATCCAAATCAGGTTGTTTGATTTCGATGATGTTGATGTGTACTTGTTTTCCAGTCAATTTGTTAAGTTTTGCACGGAGTGCATCAACGTTAGCACCACCTTTACCGATAACCATACCTGGTTTAGCAGTGTGAAGTGAAACGTTAACTTTGTTTACTGCGCGTTCGATTTCGATAGTTGAAACTGCTGCGTCAGCAAGTTCTTTTTGAACGAATTTACGGATTGCAAGATCTTCATGAAGGTAATCCGCGTATTCTTTTTCAGCATACCATTTGGCATCCCAATCACGGATGATGCCGACACGCATACCAATTGGATGTACTTTTTGACCCACGATTTTACCTCCTTATTTTTCTGCAACAGCTACAGTGATGTGAGCTGTACGTTTGTTGATTGGTGAAGCTGAACCTTTCGCACGTGGACGGAAACGTTTCATAGTTGGTCCTTCGTTTGCGAATGCTTCAGATACTACCAAGTTAGCTTTATCCAAACCAAAGTTGTTTTCAGCGTTAGCTACAGCTGAGTTCAAAACTTTCAAGATGATTTCAGCAGCTTTGTTTGGAGTGAATGTCAAGATTGCGATTGCATCGGCTACGCTTTTACCACGGATGTTATCAAGAACAAGACGTGATTTACGAGGTGAAACACGTACTGTACGAGCCATTGCTTTAGCTGAAGTAATTTCTGCCATTTATGTTCTCCTTATTTTCTACGTGTTTTCTTGTCGTCTGCAGCGTGACCTTTGTAAGTACGAGTTGGTGCAAATTCACCAAGTTTGTGACCTACCATGTCTTCTTGGATGTAAACAGGTACGTGTTTACGTCCGTCATAAACTGCAATAGTGTAACCAATGAAACTTGGGAAGATCGTTGAACGACGTGACCAAGTTTTAATAACTTTTTTCTTTTCGTCGTTAGCTTGAGCTTCAACTTTTTTCATCAAATGCTCATCGACGAAAGGTCCTTTTTTAAGACTGCGTCCCATTTTTATATTTTCTCCTTTAAATGTTGTACCACAGCGGCTTGCGCTCACATGGAGCGCTACCGAGCTGGCGGATTTACTAGTTGCTTAAGCGACTAGTTTAATATTATTTCTCGTTGCGACGACGAACGATAAGTTTGTCAGATTTCGCTTTCTTGTTACGAGTTTTAAGACCAAGAGCAGGTTTGCCCCATGGAGTAGATGGTGCTTTACGACCAACCGGTGCTTTACCTTCACCACCACCGTGTGGGTGATCGTTAGGGTTCATTACAGAACCACGAACTGTTGGGCGGATACCTTTCCAACGGCTACGTCCTGCTTTACCAAGGTTTACAAGTCCATGTTGTTCGTTTCCGACAACACCAACTGTAGCACGGCAAGTTCCAAGAATCATACGAACTTCACCTGATTGAAGACGAACAAGTACGTATTTACCTTCAGAACCCAATACTTGAGCAGATGCTCCAGCAGCACGTACCAATTCACCACCACGACCTGGTTTCAACTCGATGTTGTGGATCAAAGTACCAACTGGGATGTTAGCAAGTGGAAGAGCGTTTCCGACTTTGATATCTGCTTCTGGACCTGAAACGATACGTTGACCTACTTCAAGACCTTTTGGAGCGATGATGTATGCTTTCACACCGTCAGTGTAGTGTACCAGAGCGATGTTTGCAGAACGGTTTGGATCGTACTCGATAGTTTTAACAACTGCTTCAACGTTGTCTTTGTTACGTTTGAAGTCAACCAAACGGTAGAAACGTTTGTGTCCACCACCTTGGTGACGAACAGTGATACGACCGTTGTTGTTACGACCAGCCTTGCTCTTCAATGCAACAAGCAATGATTTTTCAGGAGTGCTTGTTGTGATTTCAGCGAAATCCAAAGAAGTCATATTACGGCGACCGTTTGTTGTTGGTTTATAAACACGAATTCCCACGATATTTCCTCCTTAGATTATTCAGCTTCAGCAGCAAACAACTCGATTGCTTTTGAATCAGCTGTAAGTGTGATGATAGCTTTTTTAGTTTTGTTAGTAAAACCAGTGTAACGTCCAACACGTTTAGCTTTAGGTTTTACGTTGATTGTGTTAACGTTGGCAACTTTAACACCTTCGAAAGCAGCTTCAACAGCTTGCTTAATCAAAAGTTTGTGTGCACGAGTGTCAACTTCAAATACATATTTCCCTGCTTCAAGTTGAGCCATTGAGCTTTCAGTGATGACAGGTTTTTTGATAACATCATACAAATTCATTATGCAAGAACCTCCTCGATTTTAGAGATAGCTGCTTGTGTGACAAGAAGTTTGTCGCTATTTGCGATGTCAAGAACACTTGCAGTTGTAGCAGTTGCAACTTTCACGTTTGGAAGGTTACGAGCTGAAAGAGCTGCGAATTCATTTCCTTCTTCAAGGATAACAAGAACTTTAGAATCGATGCTCAATGCTGCAAGAACTTTTGCAAATTCAGCAGTTTTTGGAGCTGTAAATGAAAGAGCGTCTACAGCTACGAATTTGTTTTCAGCAACTTTTTCAGAGTAAACTGATTTAAGAGCTAGGCGACGAACTTTTTGTGGAAGTTTGTAGCCATATGAACGTGGAGTTGGTCCGAAGACAACACCACCACCACGCCATTG
Organism: Streptococcus sp. 714; assembly: GCF_013277115.1. Classification (GTDB taxonomy): domain Bacteria; phylum Bacillota; class Bacilli; order Lactobacillales; family Streptococcaceae; genus Streptococcus. The sequence continues at coordinate 97,546 of NZ_VMMH01000003.1, read as the reverse complement.
TGGTGAGCGGATAGAACCTTGACGAGCACGTCCAGTTCCTTTTTGACGCCATGGTTTGCGTCCACCACCTGATACTGCAGAGCGGTTTTTAACAGCGTGTGTTCCTTGACGAAGGCTTGCGCGTTGGCTGATGATCACATCAAACACAACTGATTCATTTGGTTCAATACCAAATACTGCATCGTTAAGAACAACTTGGCCAGCTTCTTTACCAGTTTGGTCAAATAATGTTACGTTTGCCATTGTGACTGATTTCCCCTTTCTTTATTATTTACCAGCTTTAACTGCTGATTTGATAGTGATAAGAGATTTCTTAGCACCTGGTACGTTACCTTTGATAAGGATAACGTTCTTTTCTGGAACAACTTGTACAACTTCAAGGTTTTGAATTGTTACGCGGTCGCCACCCATACGTCCTGCAAGGTTTTTACCTTTGAATACGCGGTTAGGTGCAACAGGTCCCATTGAACCTGGACGACGGTGGTAACGAGAACCGTGAGCCATTGGTCCACGTGATTGTCCGTGGCGCTTGATAACACCTTGGAAACCTTTACCTTTAGAAGTACCAGTTACGTCAACAACGTCTCCAGCTGCGAATGTTTCAACTGTAATTTCAGCACCAACTTCCAAGCCTTCAACGTTTTTGAATTCACGAATGAAGCGCTTAGGAGCCGTGTTAGCTTTCGCTACATGTCCTTTAGCAGGTTTGTTGCTCAATACTTCGCGTTTGTCATCGAAACCAACTTGGATAGCGTTGTATCCGTCTGTTTCAACAGTTTTAACTTGAAGAACAACGTTTGGAGTTGCTTCAATAACTGTTACAGGGATCAATTCGCCAGCTTCAGTGAAGATTTGAGTCATTCCCACTTTTTTCCCTAAGATTCCTTTTGTCATGAGAAAATAGTTCCTTTTCTATATTTTTTATTCAAAAAGTTTTTAACGAGCGTTTTTTATGCTCAAGTCTAAGATACAAAGGGCGTCAAACTCAAAGTGAAAATAGGAAACTGACGCAGTGTCTAGCGGACACTAGGAAGTTTATCTTTTTCACACCGAGTTTAGCCCGTGTTCAATTAGATTGAAACACCAGCCTCTGCTCTTTTATATTTTAGATTAAAGTTTGATTTCTACGTTTACACCACTTGGAAGATCCAATTTCATCAAAGCATCAACTGTTTTTTGAGTTGGGTTAACGATATCGATCAAACGTTTGTGTGTACGCATTTCAAATTGTTCGCGAGAGTCTTTATATTTGTGAGTCGCACGAATGATTGTGTAGAGGCTACGTTCAGTTGGAAGTGGGATTGGACCCGCAACTTGTGCACCTGTACGAGTAGCTGATTCTACGATTTTTGCAGCCGCTGTATCAAGCGTACGGTGTTCGTAAGCTTTCAAACGGATACGGATTTTTTTGTTTGCCATCTTTTTCTCCTTTTCGTCTATTTAAGATAATAGGCTAGCTCCACAAGAAAACCGACGCGGTGTTGCGTGGCAATGCAACCGAGCGTGTCGCAACCTCTTGCATCAAAGCTAAGACTGTAATTTACAGCACCATAATAGAATAACACAAAGCCCCTGCGATTGCAAGGGATTCGTTGCTGTTTTTTCGTTTTTTTACAATGAAACTGTTTTCCTATTTTTTCTTTCTAAAATTAGGGATTTTCTTCTATATAACTCAAGTTCTCTTGACCTCAAATTTACCTTCTGATTGGTCCACTAAGATATCCGCCTTAGACTCGGTCTCTTTATAGTAGTGTAGATATTGCTCCCGTCTCATCTGATAGCTAGCCAATATAAAGGATGCATCGCGATTTCTAACAGACGTATCTCGAGCTAGACGCCGCTTTAATTCGGTCTCCTCATCCGTGTAGAAACAGATGGTTTTGTCAAAGAGTTCCTTTGGCAGAAAGCCAACAGACATCCCTTCGACAATCAGAATTGGTTTTGCTCCAGGCAAGATCTCACTAGCCCTCCAAGGCTCTTCAATTGTCAAGACATCCATACCCGCCTGCAAAGCTAAGATATCTCTCTGCAAACTTGCCAATTCATGTGCCACTGGCAGACAAGCTGTCACCTTTTGATCCGGCGCTTGCTTTGGTATTACCAGGTGACGTTCTGAGGTGATATAGGGATCTGTTTCTAGCAAATTTACTGTAGTAGAATCCAAAGCTTGGTACAATTCCTGTGCAAAGGTTGATTTACCCGAAGCCCCATGACCGTATATCCCTAATGTCCTGACTTTTCCCGTTTCTATTTCTGAGACAAGCTGGTCTATTAAGTCTTTTCTCTTCATTCTCTCTTCACCTGTTCATAGCTTTCTTTTCCGTCATTGAGTTTGTCCCAAATCACCACTTGCCCACTTTTGAGGGATTTTTGCACATCGATAATTCGTTGATTGGACGAACCTCGAAACTGAAGCATAAGATTTCTCTTAGTTCGGTCATACCGTCCATCGACAAGGATGTCAATCAGTGATAAGAGTTCCAGTTTATCCGGAGTTTCCAGCATCATTTCTTCCCAAGTGTAGCCCGTCCAGGACCAGATATCTTTGTCTGGCAATTCCTTTCGGATGCGTTTAACGAGCGGCAAGAGAATACCCGTATTGAGAAAGGGCTCCCCTCCCAGCAAGGTCAATCCTTGAACATAAGGTTGAGCAAGATCTGCCATGATTTGTTCTTCTAATTCTGCTGTATAGGGAATGCCAGCATTAAAAGACCAAGTCGCAACATTATAACATCCCTCGCAATGAAACATGCAACCTGATACATAGAGAGAGTTACGCACGCCTTCTCCATCTACAAAGTTAAAGGCCTTGTAGTCGATGATACGCCCCCGACTAAGTTCCTCGCTTTTCCATTCTTGTGGTTTTGGATTATTCATTCGCTACCTCTATCCAATAACGCTCGACTCCATTACGAACATCCTCAATGAGACCTCCATTTGCTAGAATGACTGCTCTACTAGCAGGATTATTCACGCTACAGGTAACAAGAGCTTTCTTGATGTTCTTTTCCTTAGCAACTTTCAGGCCTTGTCTGAGGGCTTTTTTGGCATAACCTTTACCTCTTTCAGAAGGGCGGATGGAGTAGCCGATGTGTCCACCTACTTCTAGCAAATAGTCACTGAGGCGCAATCGGAGATTAAGAAATCCAAGTGCTTGACCTTTCTCGGAAAAAGCTACTAGCTGAATTGCTGGAACCCATCCTTCAGGCAGATTAATCCCCATTTCCTGATTCTGATTGTTTTCTAACCAGTCTTCATAAGAAAAATTCTCTGTATCCCAAAAACCACCGTCGTGAGGCGACTGATATTTTTCAAATTCCTCCATCATGTCTATAACAGCTGTCTTATCTGCTAATCTTGGTCTGCGTAGTTCCATCCTTACCTCCCACTAAGAGAAAAGCGAGAGCTAACTCTCACTTTTATTTTTTCTTATTCTTGTTTAAAAATTGTTCTCTGAGGCTGAGTAAACGTTCTTTTTTACCAGCTCCACCTTTAGAGTGTTTCTCGTGATAACGGGCCACTTGTGCGCGCCCCTTATCGTCTAATTGATATTTTCCCATTTCATTTCTTTCTAATGTTTCAATTCATTATAATGATTATAAATCATTTCGTACTGCTCTGCCATTTTATAATCAAGCTCTTTAAATACTTCATCATCCGAGTATTTTAACTCATGAATATCAAATTTATTATATACTTTGTATCTTTCAAACAATTCTTCTCCTTTATGTGAATTTTTCATTGCCACTAAATACAATTGAAATGATTCATTGTATTCTGCTAATATGTAAAAGTAACGATAATAACCAATTTGCTTCATTGATTCAATTGATGTGTTTAAAGGTGCCGAATGAATAACCTTTCTTCCATCCTCATCTCGAATTTCATCTGAAAAATATAAATTAATTTCACCATTTTGTAGCTCCTCTCTTTTAAAAAGGAGATACGGACGTTTCGAACTACTGCTTTGAATAACATTTCCATTCTTAGATAGCAGTTTTAATTGTTGAACGCCATTTAATTCACGAATGTTTATATTGTAGCTTAACGTCTTATTTACAATCGTAAGCCCTTCAACCCCCATTATTTGAACTGGAGCATGCAACTTAGGAGGAGTCGTCTCTATGTCTGTAATCTCAATTCCATATTCTTTCCTAGCCACATTATTCGCCTCGTTTGAAAGACTATTTGCCTGTTCTGCTATAGCATTAGCCACCTTGCTCAATTGATTCGATTGAACACTTATGGAAATCCCCATAAAACCAATTACAAGCGTCTCTACTACAAATTTATAATTATTTTTTATCCAACATAACGCTCTATTTATCATCTAATTGATATTTTCCCATTTCATTTCTTTCTAATTTGTTACTTGATGGCCAGCTGTTTTAATCGTTGAACCATTCATGTGTTTGACACGCGCAGCGATTTCCTTGTGACGGCCATTGACCATAGGTCTTGCTTGAGGATTACCTAAGTAGCCACAAGTTCGTTTAACAACATCTACTGTTTTAGGGTCGCTATTGCCACAGTTTGGACAAGCAAATCCTCTCTCAGTTGGTTCAAAATCCCCTTCAAAGTCACACTTGTAGCAATGGTCAATCGGAGTATTGGTTCCTAGATAGCCCACGCGGTCATAGGCATAGTCCCAGACAGCTTCCAAGGCTTTTGGATTTTGCTGGAGGACTGGATACTCACAATAATGGATAAAACCACCTGACGCACCTGCTTCTGGATAGACTTTCTCAAAGTCTAATTTTTCAAACGGTGTTGGATTTTTACGAACATCATAATGGAAAGAATTGGTGTAGTATTCCTTGTCTGTGATATCAGAAATAGAGCCAAACTTCTCTGTATCTAGTCGGCAGAAACGGTCTGTCAGACTTTCAGACGGTGTTGAGTAGATAGAAAAATGGTAACCATATTGATCCGACCACTCTTCTACACGGCGTTTCATATCACGAATGATATCCAGCGTGAATTCCTTAGCTTCTGGATTGTGTTCCCAGCTATTTCCAAAGAAGACAGTAGCCACTTCGTATAAACCGATGTAGCCCAGCGAAACGGTTGCGCGACGATTCTTAAAGAGCTGGTCAACACTTTCTTCTTTACCCAGACGATGGCCAAAAGCACCGTACTGATAAAGGATAGGAGCATTGGCTGGTGTCGCCTCTTTAGTACGTTCGACACGATAAACCAGAGCATCTTCTGCGATATTCATACGCTCGTTGAAGATTTCCCAGAACTTATTCATGTCTCCTTCAGACTCAAGAGCAATACGAGGTAGATTAACTGTCACAACACCTAGGTTCATACGACCTGAATTGACTTCTACACCATTTTCATCCTTCCATCCTTGGAGGAAAGAACGACAACCCATAGGAACCTTGAAAGAACCTGTCAAGTCAACAATCTTATCATAGAACAAAACATCTGGGTACATCCGCTTGGTTGCACACTCGAGGGCCAACTGTTTGATGTCATAGTTTGGAGTCCCTTCTTCCAAGTTAAGATCTCTTTTCAGAGTAAAAATCAGTTTAGGGAAGATAGCCGTACGATGTTCTGAACCAAGACCCTTGATACGAATGGTCAAGATAGCTTTTTGAATTTCTCGTTCAAAACGACTGGTTCCCAGACCAAAACCTAGTGAAGTAAAAGGTGTTTGACCATTTGAAGTGAAGAGAGTATTGATTTCATACTCAAGAGATTGCATGGCATCGTAGATGTCTTTTTGGGTTTTCTTCCAAGCGTAATCTTCCCGTTTGTCAGGCAAGACCCACTCTTCCGCATCCTTGAGGTGCTTTTGATAATTCTTCTCTGCATAAGGCGCCAAGACTTCATCGATACGGTCAGCTGAACAGCCACCGTACTGGCTAGAAGCAACGTTGGCGATGATTTGGGAAATCTGAGCTGTCGCAGTCTGGATAGACTTGGGACTTTCTACCTCTGCATTTCCAATCTTAAAACCATTTTCCAACATCCCCTTGAAATCAATCAAACAGCAGTTGGTCATCGGTGTGTAGGGGCTATAATCCAAATCATGATAGTGGATATCCCCCTTTTGGTGAGCATTGGCTACGTGCTTAGGAAGCATTTGCAACCCGATTGACTTCCCAACAATCCCTGCTGTCAAATCACGCTGGGTATTAAAGACATCGCTGTCTTTATTGGCATTTTCATTGACAACTTCCTGATCTTTATTGAGCAGCTTATGGATACTAAAGTTGATATCTGTCGCTTTTGAGCGCTCAAAATCCCGCTGTGTCCGATAAGTAATATACTCTTCAGCCAGCGCATATTCTTTAGCTTCAAGGAGTTCATGTTCTACGATATTTTGGATTTCATAAATCTTAACTCCCTGTGGAAAGCGACTATGAATTTCTATGACAATTCGCTCAGTCAGAGCATTTAGGCGTTTTTCAACTAAAGGTGTCACTTCCATAACCTTGTCAGCCGCCTTGTGGAGAGCCTTGTCAATCTTGTCCACATCAAATACAACACGTCTCCCATCTCGTTTTTCAACGAAAAGGGTTGGTAAAGTTGTAATCTTTTCTTCTAGTGCAATCATATGCATGCTCTTTTCTAAAATAGGATATCTAAAAAGTATTATACCACTCTAAAAAGAAAAATCAATATCTTGTGTTAAAAATCCTAATTTTTTTAAAAATACACAAGATATTGATTTGCTTATTTAATTTTATAGACTTTGAATTCTGAGTAATCAGTCTTTACTTGTTGGTAATTTTCTTTCAAGAGTGTTTCTACTTCAGACCAGAGCGCCACCTTATCATTCACCACAATCAACTTGGGTTGTTTTTCTTTCAAGTCATTAATCAAGGTAGTTTTATTTTCTTCTGTATTCGTGTAGAAAAGAGGTGATAAGAACATGGAACCAGGCAAACGCTGGCTTTCCTTATAAATCTGAACATGAGAATCCCAGATATAGATTTGGTCTCCCTCATTTGTCTCTTGTTTTATTCTATCCACTACTTGATGTTGTTCACTATAAGAAGCTGGATGCAAGACAAAACGATCTACAAGAGGAATTGCAATTAGATAAACCACTACTAGAATCGGTAAGTAGAGATTTCCCTTCATAAATTTTTTCCATAAAGTTGGAACTTCCTCTCTTCTCCGACGACGTGCTATCCTTTCCGAGTGTTCCCCACGAATACTGGCCATCAAAAGAAGGAGTAAAAATGGAAGGATTAGAATCAAACGCGAACCATGAAGAGGTTCTTGAGAAAAAATCAGTAAGACCAGTGCAAATAAGAAAACAAAGCTAGCTGGTACTGAAATAACATACAATTTTGATGCCTTCGATTGGAACAAGCCTAGAAAAACAAGAACGAGAGCACCTAAGCCAAAGGTCAACAAACCATAGAATAAAAGATGATCTATTAGTTGAGGATTGGTAAAAATCTGAAGGGAATCAATCAGATATAAAAGACTTCCTAGAGCTTCTCCAAAACTACCTGAAACAAGGACATAGTAGCCCACTGGATAAAATATGAGAGAAAAGCCAAGTGAGACTGCAAAAAACTGATAAATTCCGTGTATAAAGCGTCCATGTCCAACATTAAAGACCAATAAACCTACAGTTATCGCTACAATAAATAGAAGACTAGTTAGGGGTTCTATGAAAAATGATAGGGCTAAGAAAATCCCCAAACGTAGAAATCCCTTGTCATGGTTAGGATTTGATAGATAACGCGCTACTAAAGAAAAGCCTGCAAATAAGAATGGAAGAGCTACAATCGTAGCATAGCCTCCGCCAAAACCGAGACCAGACACCAAAATATAAAATATTGTTAGGAGTTGTTTGGCTTGATCCCTCTGTCCCGTCAGATAGTCAGTTGCAGAAAAAAGGAAATACCCCCCTCCTAAGAGGGCTAGCCATTCTACCAAGGCAAAAAGGATACCTCCTTGGGTAATGTAAAGTAGTAAGTAATAGAGAAGACCTTGACCAGCATAATAGCTACTGTAGAGCTGTCCTCCCTGATGCAAAGCCCACCCTATATACAAATCCTGAGCCTGAGAAGGACTTACCATATCTAAAAGTAAAGGAAGCACCACAGAAAAAACCGTCGCAATCGTACTTCCAATGATGAGTCTAAAAAACGGGAAAGCTAGGCGCTCTTCTTTTTCCAGGTTCGATTCAAGATTCCTATCCAATCTATTTTCTATTTCATTACTCTGTATCGTTTCGGATACTTCTTCGATTCTGCCATATACAGCCATATCGTTTCTCCTATTCAATTTATCTGTCTTAGTATATCAAAAAGTCCTAGGATTGTCAGCTTGCGATGGCTGTTTGAGTGATTTTTTGCATAGTTTCACAAAGGTTTCAATTTCCCGAAATCGATGTAAATTCGTCTGTTTAAATGTCCTGATATAATCCAATTCTTTCTGAGTCAGCATCGTCCCCCCTATATCTTCTTATTCGTAAAAGGCAAGAAAAATAGGACTGGTTTGTGTCCTCAGTCCTAGATTTCTTATAAGATTGGGGCAAATAACTGGGCAATTTCCTTAATCAATTTTTGATACCAGCTATTTTTTATCGTATGAGGGAAAATTTCTTGCGATACTGAAAAAATCTCTTGAAAATCTTTTTGAATCTCTGTGATTGATTCTGTTTTATATAGCAAGACTGCATTTTCATAATGGTGAAGCAAACTTCTATAATCTAAGTTAATGGTTCCAACTGTAGCAAAATCCTTATCCACTAGGATTTGTTTACTGTGGATAAAGCCTGGACTATACTCAAAAATCCTTACTCCTGCTGACAACAAATCCGGATAGGCCCCTCTCGTGATGAGTTGGATTAATTTTTTATCCGGAATGAAAGGTGTTACAATGCGGACATCAACACCCCTCATGGCCGCATTTTTAATACTCTCTGTTAAGTCATAGTCAATAATCAAATAGGGGGTTGTGATATAGACTAAATCAGTAGCCTGATTAATCAAACTTTGATAAACTTTTTTCCCTACCTGGGTACGGAAGATGGGCTTGGGTCCACTACCGTAAGGAATGCAGAGTCCTTGACCAGAACAAGGTTGGTTTTCCAAGTGATACTGGTCAAAATCGCTGATTTCCCCACGATTGATGTACCAAGTCATCAAAAAGAGACGGGTGAGAGCCTTAACACCAAGACCATCTAAGCGAATCCCACTGTCCTTCCAGTAGCCAAAGCGTTCTACATGATTGATGTACTCATCGGCTAAGTTAATGCCTCCTGTATAAGCTACCTGACCATCTATGACAAGGATTTTACGATGGTCCCGATTATTGTAAGCCACCGTCAGACGAGGAATTACCTTGTTAAACTTATGGGCTTCAATTCCTCGACTACGAAGCTGAATAGTATAATCTCCAGGTAAAGTCGCCATACAGCCGATATCATCATAGAGCATCTTGACCTCTACACCCTGAGCTGCCTTTTGCTCTAGTATGTCTAGTATGCTATTCCACATCAGACCTTCTTCAACAATATAGTACTCTAGAAAGATAAACTTTTCCGCTTTCTTGAGGTCTTCCAACATATGTTGCCACATGCTTTCACCCGAAGAAAAGAATTGTGAGTCGGTTCGATCATATACATCGGCATTGCTATCCATACTCAACAAAGATTTGATAACTCCGTAAGCCGCCTTATCCTCTTCCTTCAATTTCTGGCGGAGTGCTTTACTGTTATCTTCCCGAAAATGCATGGAACCAAGTCTGTTCAACTGCTTGATTTCTTTTTTGGACAATCGCCTTTCACCAAACATTAGATAGAGCAAAGGACCAATAACAGGAACAAAAGTCACCACTAACCACATTACTTTGCTTTCAGGCGCCATGGAGCGATTGACAATTGCGACGATAGTCGCCATACTCATAAAGATTAAGAGAATAACCCATAGGATAGGAGCCATCCGCCCTAAATAAAGAAAGAGACCAAAAACAAGACACAGTTCAAGTAGCATAATTGAAAGACTAAAGCCATACTTGGACATCAATAATTGAAATTTCCTATATTTCATATCCCCTCCTTGATATTTTGAATGCTAAAAACAGGTAATTGATACTAGTATAACTCAGGTATTCGATAGAAGGCAAGTATTTATGATCATTTTTCTGAGTAATCATAAAAGAGACCGAAAAATCCAGTCTCCTTCTAGTTTATTTTGATAAAACGATGCGATCAGACGCGTCTCTATCCATATCGTCAATAATCATCTGATTGCCATTGATTGCATAAATCTTGGCATCATCACCAATAATCATGCGTTGATTGGCTGGATCGAAGCTGACCTGTTTGATTTCTTGATCTCCGTCAGTTTCTACCTGTGTCCATGTACCAGTTGTTCCAGTTACCACTAAAGTGATGCGGTCTCCTTCATCCTGACCAGTATAAGTTCCATCAATATTGGTTGGTTGAGCTGTAACTGTATTTTGTGAAGAACTTGTTGCTGCCTGGTTTGTATTTTCTGTAGAAGATGAAGTAGCAGGTTGTGATTGCTGAGTTTGTTGTGTTTGCGGTTGAGCTGCTGGTTGTTGAACCTGTTGAGTTCTTTGTGAACAAGCTACTAAGAGACTAAGACTTGCTAAAGAAGCAAGAGAAAGTGTGAATGTTTTTAATTTCATGATGAATTTCCTTTCTTCTACCAATTTAGAGCAATTTTCTTCTAACTGGCAGTTCCCCTAGTATAACAAGTTCAAAAAAGGAGGTCAATTTATCTGCTCATGCTCCTGTAGGTGACTCCGTACTTCTGATATAAAATAGAGAGACCCTGTGACGAACAATAAGTCCTGCGCGTCGCTTCTTTCTTCAAAACTACTAATAAATTCTCGGTAAGAAGGAATTACATCATAACCTAACACATCCTTTTCGTCCAAAGCACCCTGATAGTCAAAGCCAGCCACCTTGAGTTCCACTTGAGGTAAATTTTCAGTCAGATAACCCAACATCCCTTGATAATCCTTACGTTTCAAGGCTCCAAATAAGATTTGAGGACGATAGCCTTCCTGCTCTTTTTCTTTGATAAACTCAACCAAGCGAGTCAAGGCAGGGAGGTTATGAGCACCATCCAAGTATATCTGCGGACGAATACGCTCCAAACGACCAGCCCAATGGGTCTTCGCTAAAGCCTGTCTTACAGCCTGCTCATCAACAACTTCCTTTCCTTCTCTCATAAAGAGAAGAAATACTTGCAACGCCAAGGCCGCATTTTCCTGCTGATAGGCTCCTTCCAAGCCTATTTTCAACTGTGAGAGGGTTCCTAAAGAACTTGAAAAATCACCATTCAGCATTGAAAAATCCTGGCCTGCCTGATAAAGGTCAGCAGCTAAAGATTCCGCTTTTTCCTGACAAACAAGACTAGCTTCTGGAGGCAATTTGGCAATCACTGCCTTCTTGCCAGCCTTGAAAATGCCAGCTTTTTGCTCTGCAATTGCTTCTAGACTATCACCCAAGGTCTCCTGATGATCAAGGCCGATGGAGGTGATGACAGCAATCTCTCCAGTTACCACATTGGTCGTGTCAAGTAATCCACCAATTCCCACTTCTAGTAAAACCAAATCCACCTCTTGCTCCCTAAAATAAAGAAAAGCAATCAAGGTCAGCAATTCAAAAAAAGACAATTGATCATGGGTTTGCAGAAGCGTCTTTTCCATCTCCTTGACCTGCTCAGCTAAACGGATAAAGTCTGCATCAGCTATTGGTTGCCCATTAATGCAGATTCGGTCATTGATAGAGACGATATGAGGAGAGGTAAAGGTCGCAACTTTCTTTCCATGCCCCATAAATAATTCCTTCATAAAAGCAATGGTAGAACCTTTTCCATTAGTTCCTGTTACGTGGATAATAGGGTAAGACTTCTCGGGATTTCCTAACAAATCCACCGCTTCTTGCATTCGGCCCAAACCTGATCGAAAATTCAAACCAATACGACTATGGAGCCATTCTTCGACTTCAAACATACACATCTCCTTGACAAAAGTCCAATTAATTACCTAGCAAAATTCCGTAGATAACAAAAAATGAGGTCAGGATTTTCGTCCCAACCTCTTACCTGGTTAACTAATAACTAGCCACTATAAATTTTAATGTGGGGTGAAAATATCCACCGGACGTTCCAACTCTTCTAATTTTCAGGAGTTGGGGTGATACAGTCTCCCAGACTTACTGACGGTTTTTATTTTTAGCGTCAGGCTAAAAACATCCCCCGGACGTTCCAACTCTTCCAATTTCTAGGAGTTGGGGTAAAAATATCCACTGGACTGCCTGCATTTCTAATTTCTAGCGCAGGGCTAAACACGTCCACAGGACGTGTTTACTCCTCCATAAAGCTGTTGAAGACTTCTTCAATCATGTTCCATTCGTCTTCTGAGTCTTCTGGGATTGGTTGCAATTCGCCTTCTGTTCCATCTTCGTTTTCAATGAATGAGTAAGCTTGGATTTCAACTTGTCCGTCTTCGTCTTCTTCTGCGTTAACTGGTACTAGAAGAACATAGTTTTTACCAAATTCTTCTTTTCCGTCAATCGTCAAAAGGATTTCAAACAAGGTTTCATTTCCTTGCTCATCTACTAGTGTAATTAATTCACGTTCTTCGTGGTCGTGGTTATGATCGTGTGACATAGCCTCTCCTTTATATTAAAATTTTCTATCTAAATAATTTTGTAAAATCAGCTGAGCTGCTAACTTATCAATGACTTTCTTTCGCTTATTGCGACTGATATCTGCTTGTTCAATCAACATGCGCTCTGCAGCAACTGTTGTCAAGCGTTCATCTTGATAGTCTACTGGTAAACCAAAAAGCTCTTCTAGCTTTGCTCCGTATGCTTGACTAGCTTCCACGCGCGGTCCGCTTGTATTGTTCATGTTTTTAGGCAGGCCCACTACAAATCGTTCCACCTTGTAAGTATCAACCAACTCCTTAACGCGGTCAAAACCAAATTGGCCTTGCTCCTCATTGATTTGGATGATTTCAAGTCCTTGAGCTGTAAAACCGAGCGGATCACTAATCGCCACCCCTACCGTTTTTGAACCGACGTCCAATCCCATAATTCTCATAGGTTACAGATTGACTCCTTGTCCTTTTAGGTAGTAGCGAACCAACTCCTCAACGATTTCATCACGCTCATACTTACGGATTTGATTTCGTGCATTATTATAACGAGGAACGTAGGCAGGGTCTCCACTCAATACGTAACCTACGATTTGGTTAATTGGGTTGTAGCCCTTATCGTTCAACGAAGCATAGACATCAGTCAAAGTTTCGCTAATTTCTTTTTTATTGGAATCGTCCAATTTAAAACGTACTGTTTCTTCAGTAAATCCCATTCTAACACCCTCTTTCCTTAGAATAGTACCATTATAGCATAATTCCTTACCTTCTACAATTCAGGCAGTCTATTTATTTGGATTTTCTATTGTTCTGTCGCGCCATTTGCCAATCTGTCTGAAATATATTTGCTTGGTTCATTCTTCAAGAGATTTTCTAAACCAATGTTCTTCAAATATTCTAACTGAGAAGCCTTCTTGACATCCAAAACTTGAAAATCATAACTAGTCGTTGTTTGAAGTTCTGTTGCACTTAATAATTTGGTTTCAAGCTTAAAGCCTGCCAATTTACGAGCTTCTATGATGGATTCGTCTTTCTCTTCCGCCTCGAGAAGAGCTTTTTGAGTTTCTTCCACTCCATGTTGGTCAATATAAGTCTTCAGCTCATCTGAGACTGGACGCTTTTGTTGAATCGTTAAGCTCAAAAAAGTTTTGTCTTTATAAATAATGATTTGGGTTTGCTGGCTACCATCACCTGACTTGGGCAAGACCAAAGTCTTGGTGACAACTGTATTCTTCTCAGCATTTTCAATAACTGGCAATGCCGACTGAAGCGTATCTTTTTCTGTTTTTGTAGCTGTTCCAGTTTCTTTTTTCTGTCCACAACCAGCCAGGACAAAAAGGAAAGCTAGACTAACAAGAACAATTTTTTTCATTTCTCTCTTCTTTCTTTTTCAGATTAAAACAGAACAAGACTGAGAATTGCTCCCAGCCTTGATGTTTATAGAGCTGCACGCAAACGTGCTTCTGCATTTTCTACATTACGGACAGAGCGTGGTAGGAAGGCACGAATATCGTCTTCCTTGTAGCCAACTTGTAGGCGTTTTTCATCTACAAGGATTGGGCTCTTTAAAATTCTCGGTGTTTCCATAATCAGATTGAGGACTTCATTGACACTCAAATCTTCAATATCCACTCCAAGGGCTTTGGCATAGCGATTTTTAGATGAGACGATGCTGGCTATTCCGTTATCTGTTTTTGTCAGAATATCCAATAATTCTTCTCTCGTAATTCCTTCTTTACCAAGATTTTGTTCTTTATAACTTAACTGGTGGGCATTGAGCCAGGTTTTTGCTTTTTTACAGCTAGTGCAACTTGAGACTGTATAAATTTTAATCATGTACCTACCCCTTTCGCTACATGTTACTATCAGTTTAGTCTATTATACCATAAAAAACATCCGACTTGCGACCTATTTTAAAATTTTTTTGACTTTTTCCGTCATTTTCGTACTTTTTTCTTGACAAATAACTAAATGACTATCAACTCTTTTGGAGCTAGGGTCAACAATTCACAACCTGTCTCTGTAATCAGGATATCATCCTCAATACGAACGCCATATTTGCCTTCGATATAGATACCTGGTTCATCTGTCAAGGCCATACCTGCCTTAATAGTTTCTGTAGAAGTCTGGCTAAAGTATGGTTCCTCATGGATATCCAGTCCAATACCGTGTCCTATACCGTGGGTAAAGTAGTCGCCATAGCCTGCCTCGATGATAATATCTCGAGGAATTTTGTCAAAGTCACGGAAACCTAAGCCAGCCTTAGATTGGTCAATCAGAGCTTGGTTGGCTTTGAGGACCGTATTGTAAATCTCTGCTTGCTCGTCGCTAACATGCCCTAGATAGATAGTCCGTGTCATATCACTGACATAGTGGTCATAAAGGCAACCGAAGTCCATAGTAATGGCTTCTCCTAGCTCCACTGGTTTGTGCATAGGATGGGCATGGGGTTTGGAAGAGTTGATACCACTAGCTAGAATCGTATCAAAAGATAAGCCAGATGCTCCCAACTCACGCATGCGGAAGTCAAGGAAGTTGGCAATCTCAATTTCAGTCTTTCCTGGCTTAATAAAGTCAAGCGCATCGCCGAAAGCTTGGTCTGAGATAGAACAAGCCTTGCGAATAGCTGCAATCTCCGCTTCATCCTTAATCATACGAAGACCTTCAACAAACTGAGTTTGTGGAAGTAAGTCAATTCCTTCAAAAGTTGCCTGCATACGGTGATAATAAGAGACCGAAATCTCGTCCTCAAAACCAATTCGAGACAAGCCCATATCCTTGACAATGCCTGCAATGACAGCCAATTCATCACGGTCAGCCACAATCTCAAAACCACTGGTTTCTTGCTTGGCTGCGATGATATAGCGAGAATCCGTCACCAAGACCTGGCGGTCACGGCTGATGAAGACTGTTCCGTTTGAGCCCCAAAAACCTGTTAAGTAGTAAACATTTTTTAGGTTATTGATGATGATTCCATCCAGTTCTTTTTCTTGCATTTTAGCGAGAAATGCTTGTACACGTTTATTCATGATGTAACTTTCCTTTCAAATAGTGTCCTGTGTAGCTGGCTTCATTGGCCGCTACTTCTTCTGGAGTTCCTGTTGCGATGATGGTTCCACCGCCGACACCGCCCTCAGGACCCAAATCAATAATATGGTCTGCTGTCTTGATAACATCCAGATTGTGCTCAATGACGAGAACTGTATTGCCATCGTCTACAAAGCGAGCCAAGACTTTAAGTAAGCGAGCAATATCCTCAGTATGCAGCCCTGTCGTTGGCTCATCCAGAATGTAGAAAGATTTTCCTGTCGATCGTTTGTGAAGTTCACTAGCCAACTTCATACGCTGGGCTTCTCCCCCAGAAAGGGTGGTAGCTGGTTGCCCTAGCGTTACATATCCCAGTCCCACATCCTTGATGGTCTGAAGTTTGCGTTGAATTTTCGGAATATGTTGGAAGAATTCCACCGCATCATTGACAGTCATATCCAAGATCTGCGAAATATTTTTTTCCTTGTAATGAACTTCTAGGGTCTCACTGTTGTAGCGGGTTCCGTGACAGACCTCACAAGCTACATAAACATCTGGCAAGAAGTGCATCTCAATCTTGATGATCCCATCACCTGAGCAGGCTTCACAACGACCACCCTTGACATTGAAACTGAAACGCCCCTTCTTGTAACCTCGAATCTTGGCCTCATTTGTCTGGGCAAAGAGGTCACGGATGTCGTCAAAAACTCCTGTATAGGTAGCTGGGTTGGACCTCGGCGTTCGTCCGATAGGACTCTGGTCAATATCAATCAAGCGGTCGACATGCTCAATCCCTGTGATGGTTTTGAATTTACCAGGTTTGTCTGAATTGCGGTTGAGTTTTTGAGCAATGGCTTTTTTGAGGATGCTGTTGATTAAGGTCGATTTCCCTGAACCCGATACCCCTGTCACTGCGATGAATTTTCCTAGTGGGAAGCGAGCTGTGACATTTTGCAGGTTGTTCTCACGCGCTCCTGTAACATCGATAAAACGACCATTTCCGGCACGGCGCTCTTCTGGTACTGGAATAGCACGTTTACCTGACAAGTACTGGCCTGTGATAGACTTGCTGTTGCGAGCTACCTGCTTGGGCGTACCTGCAGCGACAATCTCTCCACCAAAAACACCGGCACCGGGACCAACGTCAATCAGATAATCCGCCTCACGCATGGTATCTTCGTCGTGTTCCACCACGATAAGAGTATTGCCCAAGTCACGCATCTTTTTCAGACTGGCAATCAGGCGGTCATTATCCCTCTGGTGAAGCCCAATCGATGGCTCATCTAATATATAAAGGACACCTGATAGGTTGGAACCAATCTGGGTCGCCAAACGAATGCGCTGACTTTCCCCACCTGAAAGGGTACCTGCCGAACGCGACAGGGTTAGATAGTTAAGACCCACGTTATTAAGGAAACTCAAGCGATCCTTGATTTCCTTGAGAATCGGCCGAGCAATGATGGCTTCATTTTCAGATAGAGTCAACTGGCTTACCAAGTCCAAGTGGTCTGCGATAGACAGGTCTGAGATTTCTCCGATATGTGGCCCTTGCTCGCCACCCACACGGACAGACAAGGCCTGATCATTGAGACGATAGCCGTGACAGGTTCCACAAGTCAGCTCATTCATGTAGAGGCGCATCTGGGTGCGCGTGTAATCGCTGTTTGTCTCGTGATAGCGACGCTTGATATTATTGACAACTCCCTCAAACGGAATGTCGATATCGCGCACACCACCAAATTCATTCTCATAATGGAAATGGAATTCCTTGCCATCTGAACCGTAGAGAATCAAGTTCTTGTCTTCTTCTGACAAGTCCTCAAAAGGCTTATCCATATCCACTCCAAAGGCTGTCATAGCCTGCTCTAGCATGTTTGGATAGTAGTTGGATGAGATAGGATTCCAAGGAGCCAAGGCTCCCTCACGTAGCGTTTTGCTGGCATCTGGCACTACCAAATCAGTATCCACCTCCAGCTTAATACCCAAACCATCACACTCACTACAAGAACCAAAAGGAGCATTGAAGGAGAAGAGACGTGGCTCTAACTCTGGAACAGTAAAGCCACAAACTGGGCAAGCATAATGCTCAGAGAAGAGCAACTCCGAATCGTCCATCGTGTCGATAATGACATAACCTTCTGCAATACGAAGGGCAGCCTCAATGGAATCAAAGAGACGACTACGGATACCCTCCTTGATGACAATACGGTCAACCACAACATCGATATTGTGTTGCTTGCTCTTAGACAGCTCTGGCACTTCGGTCACATCATAGACTTCCCCATCCACACGGACACGAACATAACCGTCTTTCTGAACCTTCTCAATAACACTCTTATGTTGGCCTTTTTTCTTGCGGATGACAGGGGCCAAAATCTGCAGGCGCTGGCGTTCAGGTAACTCCAAAACCTTATCCACGATTTGCTCCACAGAAGAGGCCTTGATAGCTCCATGACCGTTGATACAGTAAGGCGTCCCCACACGTGCGTAGAGGAGACGCAAATAATCATTGATTTCAGTCGTCGTTCCCACGGTCGAGCGAGGGTTTTTACTAGTCGTTTTCTGGTCGATGGAAATAGCTGGGCTGAGACCATCAATAGCATCTACATCAGGCTTCTCCATATTTCCCAAGAACTGGCGAGCGTAGGCTGACAAACTCTCCACATAGCGACGTTGCCCCTCCGCATAAAGGGTATCAAAGGCCAGACTGGATTTCCCTGAACCTGACAAGCCGGTTACGACAACCAACTTGTCTCGTGGAATCTCCACATCAATATTTTTTAAATTATGGGCACGCGCCCCATGAATAACAATTTTATCTTGCATCTTTGTTCTTTCTAGTCCATTATTGCTTACCATTATACCAAAAAAAGTGAGATTCTATTACCCAAAAGGCCGATTTTGTAGTATAATCAAGAACTGCTTGTTTTATGTTTCTTTAGAGCTTCCTAACCCTTATATCACGCGCTTTTTAATAAAAATTACTAACATTACTATTTACTACTTGCTCCCCCAAAGTACGCAAAAAGGGGAGCAAAAAAGCCCCACAAAAGGGCTAAGATTTAACGAGTTCAGCAGGCAAGAAACTAGCACGGTCAAACGTGCTTTTTTTATTGCTGGTTGCTGATAGGTATATTATACCATGAAGCGCGTGGTTTATAAGATTATGACCTCACAAAAGCCCCCAGAT
This sequence comes from Streptococcus sp. 714, assembly GCF_013277115.1. Classification (GTDB taxonomy): domain Bacteria; phylum Bacillota; class Bacilli; order Lactobacillales; family Streptococcaceae; genus Streptococcus. The sequence goes on along the minus strand of NZ_VMMH01000003.1, from coordinate 78,714 downwards.
TCGTTTCTGAGGGCTTGTAGTTTATCCATGGTGTTTTTTAGTTGTCCAGTACGAAACAAAGCAAAATAGGGGGCGAATATGAAGTCTCAGCCTACATTTGCCTACTTATACACTTCTAACTCTCCGTTCTGGTGGATTCTCGCAAAGTTTAAAACAGCTATCTGTTTGTATCGGTGATAACTAGTGGAGCTAGTACCTGCCATCTCTACGCATTCACTTATTGTTTTCTTTCTCATATAGCAATAATGGATAATGAAGTATTTTCTAGCTCGGTCGTGCTCTATACTGTTGATGTCTTGGGCGAATATTTCCAATCCCTCACGGATTGCTTTTTCATGCTCACCGCTCAAATTCCACTGATCAGGTAAGACAAGTTTCCAAGCCTCTTCATCGATACTAACTTGGTTTTCACTCCCTGCCATCCTCTGGAACCTCAGAAAGTAAGTCATCCGCTCTCTTACGTTCATCATCGTTTTAAACTTATCCAGCTCCATTAGTTCGCTCCTTCATGATATAATATTATTGAGATTATAGCTGAGGCGGAGCGCCTTGGCTTTTTTGCTATTTCTCTATGTTCGCTCTAGCTTCAAATGCTTTCCCATGAGAAAAAATGTACAATGACGGTGTGAAGCTCATAGAAGCGCGTGGGGAGGGAGATAGCCCCCATATCTCCTTATGGTTTGATAGGCAATTAAGGGACGTTTTTATCTCCCTTATTTCCTTGTCATTCTGCAAGCAATTAAGGCAAGTTATTTCTTTGCTTATCTGCTTATCATTTGGTAAGCAACAAATCCAAAATAACAGACTTTTAAACTGCTCTTATCTCCTTATCATTTGGTAGGAAAATAAGGGGAGTTAAGGAGGGTTATTATTGCTCTTATCTGCTTGATAAATGATAGGGGGATATAGCCACTTTCTCGGCGTTCGCTCGGAGTTCAAGTATATACACCCTTACCATTCCTCTGGTTCGCTAAACATACTTTCAGGCAAGCCACAAACTAATACAAGATACTGATACGCGCTATAATCTACCCAAAGCGCTCCATCTTCAGAATGGTTAAAATACTTGTCTGGTAGTGTTCCAAGATATGCACCATTTTTATATATAGATACCCCACCTTCTCGGCTTGGTAACAGTCCAGTATATCCTCTGCGTAGTCCATGCTTCAAAGCGTTGCTATTGCCATATTTGGGCTTTCTATTGCCCTTGTTGCCTTTTGCTACTTGATTGCCCGGCAAAAACCTCCCTTGGCTATCGCGCTCCATATTTCCCCCTTATACGGTGTTCGTTTGGTAAATTACACACTACTTCATATTGTCTCACAATCTCGAACCATTCAGCCAAAATCTATCCCCTTTTTTAGTATACTTCAAAAACTTCTTATAGTGCTTATGATACCTGTCACGCTTCATATACTTTGGTCTTTCAGGGAAACTATCAAACATATATCCACCACGTCTAGGACTCCACCCTGGTTCTACCTTTCTAGCTTCCCTAAGCGCAAGCTCCCAGTAATATTGGCAATCCGTTTTACTGCGGTTCAGAGTGCTCTTGTGGATATCTAGACAAGTACCGCAACTAAAATACAAATACCGTTTATAAAGCAACCTGCACCGTCTCCCACAATCAGGGCAAAGAAAGAAATATCGATTACCTCCCTTAGTACCTGCTATTCTGTCTAATTCAAATGATTCTCCACCAAAATCAATCATTAAACTATCCAAATCAATCTCTAAACGTTGACCGTCCAACTCTGCTATACCCTTAGATATTCCTCTCAGCTTCATTGGTTTAGTGATTGTTTCTATTGCTAACTGCTTCATTATTTCCCCCTATATGGAAAAACCCAAAACTATTGACTTGATAGCAAAAAGGGGATTGCTCCCCTGTGTTCTACTTCAAATGCTCTGTATAACCAGCAAGGCCTTTATATTCGCCCTCTACGTCCAACTTTTGGAGTAGGCTAATACTTTCATCGCCCAGCATTTCCAACGTACCAAAAGCAGTCATAGAGTCCATAGGGATAGGCTTATCAGAAAGCAAGCGATCAGCATAGTCTAATAGTTCCAGCTCGTAGTCTGTTACTTTCTCCAGCAAACTTTCAAAGTCCTCTGACTCTTTGAGTTGAAGCACGCGCTCCCGTTTATAACGTTCCTCAAATGCTTCAGCCTCTTCTGGTTGTTTATGGTAGTCTTTAAAGCTATCACAAATACGCTTGAAAGTCTTGTTTAGCTTGTGATCTTCCACATACTCAGCGACAAGCGTTCCCTTATCCTTGTAGGTCAATGAGATTACAGGCTGGCAATATGTTCCAGTCATATATCCCAGTAGCGCGTGACCTGCTACTTGAGCGGTCGCCTGATCACAAAAATAGTAAGTGAAAGTGAATGTTTTTGCTTTATCTGAAAATGTTTTTAATGTCATGTTGTTTTTCCTCTTTCTGTTTTAAGGGTGTCACTAGTAGTTACACCATTGCAAGGGGGTCGGTACTATCTACCCCATTTTGTTATCTGTATAATACTAGCAAACCAGCAATCGCACCCATACCATCACTATCTCCTACGGTTGCGGTTGAATGTTTTACATCAATTACCTGCACGGTCGCCATAAAATCATTTACTTCCTGTTCAAAATTTTCTAGTGATTGTTGCCATTTGTAATAAAAAAATAGTTTAATTTTCATGTTTTTTACTCCTTTTGTACTTAATTGATTTTTCTGTCCCCTTTTTTATACGCTTCTTACAAATTTTATACACTTGTTTTTAAAAGTGTATAAAAAATAAAGTCAGTAATGCCAAGGGTTTTGCTATTGTTTTATACACTTTATACGCTTTATACATTAAAATAAAAACATATATAGGGATAATAGGGACCCCATTTTTAAAACATAATATAAGGAAATTTTTTTATTTCCGTGTTTTTCGTATAAAGTGTATAAAACCCTTGATATGACAACGTTTTTAAGTGTATAAAATTTTTGCCCTACTGTGTAAAGTGTATAAAATTCTTATTTTCTTTTCCTTCTCTTTTTGTACTCTGGCCAATGGTTGTAATACCCGCGTTCATTCTTTGGCTTTTTCTGCTTTTCGGGTGTTGCCCTACCATTAGCATAGGCTACGCTTGCAAACGGCGGTAGGTCTTCTTTAGGATAAAAACCTTTATGGATCTGTTGCCCTGCAGGGATAACCTTCTGGCCAACTGCGAAACCTTCTGGCAGGTTGCTTTTGATTTCTCGATGTAAGCCCATTTCTGACCTGTTTTCTTTAATACCATAGTATTCTAGGAAACCTTTCCAAACGTGATAGACAAAACTATTAGGAATAAACTCACTTGTCAATTCATCAGTAAAAAACTTAGAAACAAAATCAATAACGGGGTTCATGTCCTTATGGTGTTCTTCAAGTATTTCAATAGACTTCGTAGGGTTAATGTCAGCGATTGGTGTTTCAATAGCCAACTTAACCAGGTACTCCAGCACTTCTTTGCGGTTAATGTAATCGTCTTTGATAGCCTTGTTAGGATTACCTTTGAATATTTTGGTAAAAGGTAAAATTCTAAATCGCCTATCAATAGCTGATTTATCCCCGTTCATTCTTGGTAAACCATTAGAAGATTGTACTACCGTCATATTAAGGCGTATGCTATAAGGGCGTTTCCCTTTGTCCTCTATGGTCATTATGTCGCCTGTTGCTAAGCTAAACATATCTGAAGTGTCTCTAATTACTGCGTCCTTTTGTACATCATCACCGATTACAAGCGACTTTCCCAATAATATAGACGTTGAAAATTGACTTTTTGTTAAACCAGTGATCTTCAAACTTGCCACATTTTCCATACCAACTAGGTTTATAAGTAACTGCTGAAAAGTTCCTTTTCCTGTTCCACCTTCACCGAAAAGCCAAAAGATTTTTTTGCAAAGACTGCCCTGTGACGCTTGCTTTTATAATCTGGATAGCAAGGTTATAAAGCTCCTTGTCACCGTCAAACAACTCTAAAAGCCAAGCTGTCGGCTTCCAGCCGTTAATTATAGGCTCTTCTGCTCCAGGGCTATAACCTGTTTTTATCTTTCTTGTTGCTGTAATCTCTGGTGTCGTTTCTTCAAAAATGCCTGTCTTAGCATTGTATAGCTGTTTCCCAATTACAGTATAATTGCCTTGGATTTCCCTCATTTGGCTCTGTCTAGCTATTTTATAAAGCGTATCAAATGCCTGTTTTTCCGTTGCGTTTGGATAAATGACAGAAATAAGATCTTGCAAAAATTCATTATCCTCTAACCAGATACCAAAATCAGGATTATAGAAATATAATGGGGCTTTTTGCCCTTGTGCCTCTGGCTTAATTCTAATAAATCGGACGTACTTTTTTAACATAATAGCAACTCCCAGCGGATTAGTTGGTAAGGCCTTACTGCTCTTTTCCTCGCCTTTCTGCTGGGCTAGTTCTTCATGCTGGGCCTCGGTCAACCTGCCTGCCTTTACATTTTCAAGGTGTTTGCTGTCTGCCATAACTTCTTCATAAGCTTGCTGATAAGCCTTGTCCTTGATTTCTTGACACTCTTTGATAAGCTGTCCCCTAACACCTTTGAAAGTCTTAAAGTGCTTATCTTCGCTTTCACGCGCCTCTAAGATTTCACTTTCTAGGTTTCCTAATTCTTCTAGTTCTATGGTTCTATCCTCTCTTTCTATATTCAGCCCGTGCTATACTGCTAAAAGTGCGGTCTAGCTCTTCAATAGGCAATGGTTCAACTGTCACGCTATTGGCTATCTTAGTAAGTTCATAGGCGGTCTCTAGGTCACAATCAACCCACTTATTAAAGAGTAAGCCTACAAAGCGTGTCAGTGCTACGTTGCGCCCTCCCTCGTCTCCAAAGCCATTAAAAAGCGTGTCAATGATCCTCATAGTCATTGACCTCTGGCCACTTGCTCTAGGCTTGTAAAGCTCAGTAGTTCCTTGCTTCGCTCTTGGTTCAACCTTGGGGACTGGATAATCTAGACCATGCTCCACAATCTTTTGATAACTTGCTGGGTCGCCTGTTGTTACTGGTAGCCCTTGGAGTTGTGACCAGGTTAGACTGGCCATGTCAAAGGGTAGCCCAATCTTATCAGCAATCTCTTTCACTACCTGCTTATAGGTTGCCTCATTCATCACGTTGTCAGGCTTCACTACAAGGCGAAAACGGGGCTTTTCTAAGCTATGTTTAATAGTCGGGTATAAGATATAGGAGTAGCCAAACAAGGCGCTAGAAACGGCTTCTATGAAGTCCTCAGACGTCCCCTGTATATCGTCATAATCAAGGAAAATCAAATCCCGATTGATTAGACTGGAATTGTTTCGCTTGTAACTGCCATTCTTTTCTGGTGTCACTTTCCCACTGATACAGTATGGTGCTTGTGTACGTTTGAAGTCTTCAATTTCTGCCCCTTCAGGGACTACCAAAGGCTTAAAACGTTCAATATACTCAAACGGCTCAATCTTATCAAATGGATAGACTAGATTATTTTGAAATCCTTTAGCCTCGTAAATTGCCATGCTCCACCCCCAGAAACTTCATCAAGTCAGAAATTCTATAATAGATTTTCCTAGTATCTTCTAGTGGGGGCTGGTATCGTCTTAGCCCAGCTTTTTCCCACTTTTGGAGTGTCATATATTTTATATCTAACTCATCCATAACTTCTTGGGCTGATATTAAGCCTGTCAGTCGTGGTTTGACTGTATCACGCGCTTCCAGGTATCTTTCCACTACCTCCAGAATGCCATGCGCTAGGTCTTGCTCGCTTTCTCGGCTTAGGCTAAACATATCCGCCCACCTCCTTCAAGGTTTCTTTGTAACTCTCTAAATCAGCATTCAAAAGGACAGTTAGGCGTTTCTGTTCTTCCTGTACTTGGTTATAGAATGCCTTTGCTCCGTCCAGTAGCTCCTCTTTGTTAGCTGGGATAAAATATCCTCTAAATGTCCCATGGCGAACCCCAACAATAGGAACACTATGGCGCGTGATTAGACGGCTGATAATATCTTGCACGGTTCTTTCTGCTAGCTTAGTGATCAGGCTGATTTCTGCCCCTGTTATGGAGTTCTCAGCCCCTACCTTGATTAGTCTTAATACTCGTTTGTCATTCTCTGATAGGCTCATTCAGTTCCTCCCCACACATTGACCCCTGCAAGCTGGATATAACGCCCATAATCAGGGTTTAAATCCTCGCTAGGTGTTTCTATCGTCTGTTGGTTTTCTCGCTCCATTTGAGCGCTTTTTTGGCGGTCTCGGTGGTTTAGATAAAGCAGCAAGCCAATCAATACCACGGAAAAGATAATTGCCTGTGTGTTGGTCAAATCTAGTTCATTCATGTTATGCCCTCGCCTTATAGTTCTTGATGTAGTCCACTTGGTCGCTTCGTTCCATCTTCAGGAAGTCGTCCACCTCTTCGGTACTTACCTTTCTATCTACAAAATCCGCAATAAACTGGAAGAGGTTTGGGCGTTTCGCCTTGATTTCAGCCATTACTTCATCAAATTCTGCTTGTGTCATGTTGTCTAGGTCTAGTGTCATTGCATTGCCTCCTCAAACTTCTCTATAAGACAACTTTTATTTACTCTCTGAGTTCCATTTTTAGAGTTAAAAAGAATATCTTTTAAGGTTATAGTAGCCTCTAAATACTCCTTTTCAGCATGTTCTATATACGCCTGTTGCTCTGCTTCGTTGTCAAAAAAGTGCATAGCTTGGCGTTTAAAGAATGCTTGTCGCATAGCGTCCATTTCAAAAATACCAGGGTTGAAAAACATTCCCGTAGTTCTTTTAGAGAGTGCCTCGATTTTATTGCGTTCATTCAATTCAGGAAGTTCAATCCAAAGTAAACGGGATAAATCTTCTTTGATGGACTTTATCTGATTTGCCAACAAAGAAAGTCCGAATAGGTCATTTTTTTCGCTAATTTCTAGCATTTCTGCGCTAATTCTGTCTATACGTCTAGTAAAATTCTCGTATGTTGTTTCTGTCATGTTTTTTACCTCTGTTTCTATGTTGTGTAATTGCCCTAAGAGCTTTTAATGCCTTTTACTATCCAGGATATCCTCACACTCAAAGATGGCCGTCGGAGAGTGTGGGGATTTTTAATGGTTGTTTCTTATACAGTTTTTCTTGTAATGAAGTTCCTCACGCTCAGAAGTTTGCCGACCGAGAGCGTGGGGCTTTTTGAGTTGTTTCTTATAATGCTAATCCTCACGCTCAGAGTCGCCAAATTGAAAGCGTGAGAAAGTACCAGTTTAAAGAGTTGGCGCTCTCCGTATGGTCAAATTGCCCTAAATATGCTATAATCTAGTTATAAATCTTTACTAAAACCTCTTTGATAATAGCTTGCCTGCTTTTTGTTAAATTCGTTTTAGTGTTAGTGTGAAAGGCTCTGCGGTGTGGTTATTGCTAAGCCTTTTTTTGTTGCAATCACGCGCTTCTTTGCCGTGTATTTTTATTTCTGAATGCCATAGCCTTAATTTCTTGATAACTCATATTCAAGCCAATCATGGCTATGACCATATCTTCAAATGCTTGGTATTGCTCCAGCTCCTCACTGGTCAAGCTATCAATGCCATTGTAGCCCCCACGTTCCGCCATTAACTGTTTAGCGTTCCTGTCGGTTACTGCCTTCAGTAGCAGGTTGTTCATGGTGCTATGCGGGTACTTTGGGGCTTGTTCCCAATTCTCAATGCTGTCATGCAGTGTTTTTCTTTTTGGCTTTTCTAGCGCCCTCTGCATACGAAACTTAGAAAGTTCCTCACGCATTTCAAAGAAAGCTTTGACCAGGGTCTTCTTAAACTCTTTCACGGGTTCTGTATTTCGTAAGTAAGTGATCAGCAAAGTTGCTTGTTGCTCGTTCAAAATATAGTCTCGAACATTTTGCCCACTCTCTGAAGGTGAAATTTTAAATTGCACCTTTCCGAAACTCTCGAAGTCCTCTCGATGTTTATTTAGCAAAATCTTCAAATGTCTGTGCTTGACTTCTGCACATTCTGCCACAATACTGCTCAGTGTATACGGCTCTTTCTTACCGTCCATGTAGACTAGTTCCATTGTTTGCTCCTTTCTATTCTTCTGGTGTCAGTAGTTCATCAAGTGTGACTCCTAAATAGTCAGCAATCTTTAGCAAGGTTTTTGTGGTTGGATTAACATCACGCTCATAATAAAAAGGTATAAGTGTACTTCTCGCTATACCTGTCTCTGTCGAAACTTTTGAAATTTTTAGGCGTTTTTTTGCTAAAATCACGCGAAAATTGTTCTTCATTGATAACCTCCTTTCGTTTTTTGTTAAGTCAAAGCATGTTTTTGAAGCGTATAGCTATCACTTTGATAAGTGTATGTTACAATATTTTTTGATAGTTGTCAATAACAAAATGTAGTTTTTTATATTTTTTTGACAGTTATAGTTCTCTTTTTGTAGTGTTTGTGCTACAATACTATTAAACAATAAAGGAGTTCAATTATGTTAAGAAATAATCTTGCCCGCCTTATGGTTGATAGAGGAATAAAAACTCTCCATTTATCGAATGAAACTGGAATTGCTCGTTCAACAATAACTAAAATAGCAAATAACCAAAGTGATAAAATAGGTATCGATACAATAAACAAGTTGCTTGGGGCTTTGAACGTTCGTCCGTCTGATTTTTTTGATTATATCCCCTACGATTTTGACTTTACTTTTGATATTGATTTTGAGGATGTCAGTCAAAGTAATGAAATTCCTGAAGAAGGATGGCAATGGGGGACTTATCCTGCTTATGCATTCTTGAATGTTTATAGAAATGGCTCAAAAATAAAAACCATTGAATACTCTGGTTCGTTTGATGAGGAACCTATATACAATGGATTTGATATGACTTTAAAACCACATATCTACCTAAATTTAGCTAAAGAAGCAAAGGATTATAAAGATAATTTAAAATTTTTATCAACTATCCCTGTACAATTTCAAACAGATATAAAAAATATATTAGAGGTAAAAATCTCAAGTTATTGTGAGTCTGGTAACTATCTTACTCCTGAAGTAAAAGTAGAAATTTTTCCTCTTGTGAGGGATTGGAAAAATGAAGATTTTTAATCATCTCAATCTATATACCTAAATATCAATTATTGATGAAATTGTCAGATTAAAAAAGGAGAAAAAATTATGGGAGCTACTTCTATTTCTGTTAGGCAAGTCTCTGAATTTGAAATACCGAACGGGACTACAGATATCAAAAAAGCCAATGTTACCATTGGCTCTATTACAACAACTGGCCAAACATTGACCATAGAAGGAAAAGTATACACTAAATTTAAAGGAAGTTATACAAAGACAATCGACGATGAAATCTTAGTATATAACTCCGATGCTGACGAATATCAACAATACGACAATTACCAAAAAGCCTTTGAATTCGATATTTTTTATTCGCAAACTGATCAATTATTATTTTTGACTACAACAACTCCTACCGCAAAAAAATTTTTAAAAGAATTGGAAAAAATTGATTCACTAAATATTAATTATACATCGCTAAAATTTGATTTAATGGCAATTTCCAACATGATGCCACAAACAAAAGGAGTTAGTTTTAATAGTACTGATGCTGGTGTCTCAAGCAAGTCATTTTCAGGAGACGAGGTCGATGTAAACGATGAAGCAATCGAAGCTTTGTCAAATGATGAAGCAACAAAAATAATAGGGACATTGGATATATTGGGTAAATCAAGAACGATAATGCTGACTCAATCTGGTACTATTCTCTCTTTCACGTCTTTGACAGATATCTCCGAACAAAAAGAATATCCGATGCTAGAATTTTCTATCGCAACACTAATTAAAATTGGAGTGCTATCATAAACGTGACAATGGTATATATTCATTAATTAATTTTTCTATGTCTTGACGATTATTAGATGTTCCATAAATCTTATTTAGGGTAGTTTTGACCGATAGATCATTGTCCTTAAATTGCAAATCAAATTTCTTTACCTCTTTCTTTCCAAGATGCCGTACAGTCAGTCTGTAAAATGGATTATATTTCCTGTGTTTATCAGTCTTAATGGTTACATCAAACCGTTCTTTGCTACTTTCTTCCATAGAATAAATAGAAAACAGATTATCTCTTAGTGACAAAAAAGAGTCCCACTGGTCTTTTACATCTCTGTACGCTAATTGATAGTCAGCCTTGAATATTAATCTCTGGCCATTACTTTCTGGATGTAAACTAATACTCAACTTATTCTTGATACCTTTTGTTGACTCTATGTCTATATAGATATCTTCATGAGTTTTTCTGAAAGTAGCTTCATTTATGGAATAGTCGTTTCCCTTGAGTACGGATCGGATTTGCTTTTCTAATTGGTTAAGTGTAATAGTTTGTTTTAACAATTTAGAACTTTTTGGGGTAAAAGAAACTGTTTTTAAAAATATCTTGGCTATACATTTATTCCAATGAATATAAATCCAATCAATTTCGGAATACAAAGCTGTAATAATGGGAACAATTCCGATAAAACTAGTCAGATTTACCACAGTAGGTGAATGTAAAGCTTGACAAAAGTTCACAAATGTCCATAATAGTGAGGTAATTATAAGAGTAATTTTCATTGTTTTCATATTATCGCTCCCAATAGTCTTTAATAGTATTGTAACATAAAAATCCCTGGAACCTCATCCCTAATATTTTTTTAGGGTAGCCGAAAAGTCCGATTATACCAACAAAGGCGCGTGATTTCTCAAGCTTCGTTCGAGCTTCAAGCCTATATAAGCTCCATAGCTACTAATTTTGTTGATGTCAACAAATGTCAACCACTTACAATATTTTAGAAAGGATCTCATGAACGAATTACAATTCTTAATCTATACCGCTGACAACGATAGCGAGACAGCTAGTGTCATCATCAAAGGCGAAACGATTTGGGCTAGTCAGAAAGAAATGGCTAGACTTTTCGATGTCGGTGTTCCTGCAATTAGTAAACACCTAAAAAATATCTTTGAAGAGGGCGAATTAGAAGAAAAAGCAACTATTTCCAAAATGGAAACAGTTCAAATAGAGGGTAGTCGTGAAGTTGTCCGCCAAGTTGATTTCTACAATCTTGACGCCATCATTTCAGTTGGTTACCGTGTCAATTCTCAAAAAGCCACGCGGTTTAGACAGTGGGCTACTTCGGTACTTCGTGAGTACATGATAAAAGGGTTCGCCATGGATGACAACCGTCTGAAACAAGGCGAAAACTTGCTGGAAAAAGACTATTTCCGTGAGCTCTTGGAGCGCGTGCGTTCTATCCGAGCTAGTGAGCGTCGTATATGGTTGCAGATTACAGATATTTTTGCAGAAATCTCTATTGACTATGATCCACAAAGTACGTTGACTAAGCAATTCTATGCTGATGTACAGAATAAGTTTCATTATGCAATCACTGGCCAAACTGCTGCGGAAATTATCTACACGAAAGCTGACCACACAAAAGACAACATGGGACTTACAACATGGAAAAACTCCCCTAACGGTCGCATACTGCAAGCAGATACCCAAATAGCAAAGAATTACCTTTCAGAAACAGAAATCCGTTCCCTTGAAAGAGGAATATCTAGCTATTTTGATTACCTGGAAAGACAGATAGAACAGCGAAAAGCTCAGACAATGCAACAACTAGCCCAAAGCATTGACCGCTTTTTGACTTTCCAAGAATACGATATTTTAGAAGGTCATGGGAAAATCACTTCCAAGGTTGCGAAAGATAAAGCAAAAGCAGAATACCAACTATTCAACAAAACTCAAAAAATAAACTCGGACTTTGAAAAAACTTTAAAACAGCTAACTGACGATAAAAAACTTTAAATACAGGCCTGTTTACTATAAACAAGCCTATATAAGCCCCATATCCGCCTTGTTTCCAACTCTGGTATTATTTACCGTCTGACTCTTTAAAATCGAATACAGGGCAAACTATGAAGCCCTAGCATGATATAAAACCTTTTTGATAATGGCTTGCCTGCTGATGTATTTTAGAAAGGTTTATCATCATGAAAATAACAGAATACACCAAAAAAGACGGATCTACAGTCTATCGTGCTAATGTATATCTAGGAGTTGACCAGGTAACAGGAAAGAAAGTTAAAACTAAGGTAACGGGGCGGACACAAAAGGAAGTTAAGCAGAAAGCTACTCAAGAAAAAATTGCTTTTCAAAAAGCAGGATCTACTAGACAAAAGGCTAGCACCATAAAAAACTATCAAGAATTAGCCAATCTCTGGTTAGAAAGTTATAAGAATACGGTTAAGCCAAACACTCAAGGCAATGTTAGAAAGTTAATTGACAATCATATACTGCCTATTTTTGGGGCTTACAAGCTCGATAAGCTCACTACTCCACTTATCCAAAGCATAGTCAATAAACTTGCTGATAAAACGAATAGAGGGGAAAAAGGGGCTTTTCTACATTATGACAAGATACACGCTTTAAACAAACGTATCTTACAGTATGGCGTAACCATGCAAGCTATACCGTCCAATCCTGCGCGTGATGTTGTTTTACCTCGTAACACTCAGAAAGCAAAGCGCCAAAAGGTAAAACACTTTGAAAATCAAGAACTAAAAAAATTTCTTGGTTATCTCGATAATTTAGATACTCATAGATACCGTTATTACTATGAGACAACGCTCTATAAGTTCCTATTGGCTACTGGTTGCCGTATCAACGAAGCTTTAGCTCTTTCCTGGTCTGATATAGATTTAGATAATGCCGTGGTACATGTCACCAAAACACTAAATCGTGATTTAGAAATTAATAGCCCAAAATCTAAGGCTAGTCATCGGGATATAGATATAGATCAAGCGACTGTTAGCATGCTAAAACAGTACAAACTACGCCAAACTAAAGAGGCCTGGAAGATAGGACAACGTGAAAGCGTGGTATTTTCTGATTTTATTCATGAGTATCCTAGCAGTTCAAGACTTAAAAGAAGATTGCAAACACATTTTAAGCGTGCTGATGTTCCGAATATAGGTTTTCATGGTTTCCGTCACACTCACGCTAGTCTCTTGCTTAACTCTGGAATACCATACAAGGAACTCCAGTACCGCCTAGGTCATTCCACTTTATCAATGACCATGGATATATATAGCCACCTCTCAAAAGAGAACGCAAAAAAAGCAGTATCATTCTACGAAACTGCACTAAAAGCACTATAGGGGGAGCAAAAAGGGGAGCAAATTTAAAAATCAACATTTCAAGACAAAGTAAAAATCCAATAGCAACAAGATTTTTGTTAGATTTATTTTGAAAAAGGCCGATTTTGTAGTATAATAGTACGGTATGAAAAAATCTGAAAAATGATAAAGGATAAGGGATATGAAACAAGTTTTTCTCTCTACAACAACTGAATTTAAAGAGATCGATACGCTTGAACCGGGTACTTGGATCAATCTCGTCAATCCGACTCAAAATGAATCACTCGAAATTGCTAACGCCTTCGATATCGACATTGCCGACCTTCGAGCACCGCTCGATGCGGAAGAAATGTCTCGTATTACCATTGAAGACGAGTACACCCTGATTATCGTAGACGTGCCGGTCACAGAGGAAAGAAATAACCGCACCTACTACGTAACCATCCCGCTCGGTATTATCATCACCGAGGAAACCATTATCACTACGTGTTTGGAACCTCTACCAGTCCTCGATGTCTTTATCAACCGTCGCTTGCGTAATTTTTATACGTTCATGCGTTCGCGTTTCATCTTCCAGATTCTCTATCGCAATGCAGAGCTTTACCTAACAGCCCTTCGTTCGATTGACCGTAAGAGCGAACAAATCGAAAGTCAACTGCATCAATCAACTCGTAATGAAGAATTGATTGAGCTCATGGAATTGGAAAAAACCATCGTCTATTTCAAGGCCTCCCTCAAAACAAATGAGCGTGTGATTAAGAAATTGACCAGCTCAACCAGCAATATCAAGAAATACCTTGAGGACGAAGACCTGCTTGAAGATACCTTGATTGAAACCCAACAGGCCATCGAGATGGCAGACATTTATGGAAACGTCTTGCATTCTATGACAGAGACCTTCGCCTCTATCATTTCCAACAACCAGAACAACATCATGAAAACCTTGGCCCTTGTGACCATCGTCATGTCCATCCCAACCATGGTCTTTTCTGCCTACGGGATGAACTTTAAGGATAATGAAATCCCCCTAAACGGCGAGCCAAATGCCTTCTGGTTAATCGTCTTTATCGCCTTTGCTATGAGTGTCTCGCTCACTCTCTATCTCATCCATAAAAAATGGTTCTAAGAGGAGTTCCTATGTATCAGATTGATCTACAAAAATTAACTAAGAAAAACCAAGAGTTTGTCCATATCGCTACCCAACAATTCATCAAAGATGGAAAAACAGACGCTGAAATCAAAACTATTTTTGAGGAAGTCATTCCCCAAATCCTTGAGGAGCAAGCCAAAGGTACAACTGCTCGTTCCCTCTATGGCGCACCGACCCATTGGGCTCATAGTTTCACTGTCAAGGAACAATATGAAAAAGAGCATCCAAAAGAAAATGATGATCCAAAACTCATGATTATGGACTCAGCCCTTTTCATCACTAGCCTCTTTGCCCTCGTCAGCGCCCTCACAACCTTCTTCTCAGCAGATCAGGCTATCGGTTACGGTTTGATCACCCTCCTGCTAGTTGGACTGGTTGGTGGATTTGCCTTCTACTTGATGTACTACTTTGTTTACCAATACTACGGACCAGATATGGACCGCAGTCAACGTCCACCTTTCTGGAAATCTGTACTGGTTATCCTAGCTTCTATGTTCCTTTGGTTGCTTGTCTTCTTTGCAACAAGCTTCCTACCAGCTAGCCTTAACCCCGTACTTGCTCCATTGCCACTAGCTATTATCGGAGCAGCCCTCCTAGCCCTTCGCTTCTATCTCAAGAAACGCTTGAACATCCGCAGCGCAAGTGCAGGACCAACACGTTATTAAGAAAAGTGAAAAGCTATGGCATATAGTCAATCTTTAGCTAAGCAGATTCGAAAAATTCTAGCACTCAAACTTCCTCCCCAAATTTTCGAAGAAGAGTTAGAAGAAAAGAAACTGTTTGGTGGTCTGGCCTTTATGATTCGTGGGAAAATGGTCCTTACTGTCAGTTCCAGAAAGGACGAGCTGGTTATGGTGAGAATTGGCAAAGAAACGGAAAAGCAAGTTCTACCCCGAACAGGAGCTCATACCACATTGATGAGAGGGCGACCTTATCATGGCTATATAGACCTAGATAGCGAAGGTCAAAAAGAACTTCCTTACTGGATTGATTTAGCCCTCTCCTATAATCAAGAGTTGACCAAGTAACTCATATCTAGTGAGATTAGAAAAACGAAAAGCAACTGCACAGGCGGTTGCTTTTTCACTTGCTTTCTTGAGATTCAATAGTACTTCTGACTCTAATTCCTATAGTTTTCTCTCATCTTTTGTGATAGAATAGGCTCATACTCAATGAAAATCAAAGAGCAAACTAGGAAGCTAGCCGCAGGCTGTACTTGAGTACGGCAAGGCAAAGCTGACGTGGTTTGAATTTGATTTTCGAAGAGTATCAATCTATTTCTAGGAGGATGAGATATGGTTTCTACTGTTGGTATTGTTAGTTTATCTAGTGGCATTATCGGAGAAGACTTTGTCAAACACGAAGTGGACTTGGGTGTCCAACGTCTCAAGGACTTGGGACTCAATCCTATCTTTTTGCCCCATTCGTTAAAAGGCTTAGACTTTATCAAGGACCATCCTGAAGCCCGTGCGGAGGATTTGATGCAGGCCTTTTCGGACGATAGCATCGACATGATCCTATGCGCCATCGGTGGGGATGATACCTATCGTTTGTTGCCCTACCTTTTTGAAAATGACCAACTAGAAAAGGTTATCAAACAAAAGATTTTTCTTGGTTTCTCGGATACAACCATGAACCATCTCATGTTGCATAAACTAGGTGTTAAAACTTTTTATGGTCAATCCTTTTTAGCAGACATTTGTGAATTAGACAAGGAGATGTTACCCTATAGCTTTCACTACTTTAAAGAATTGATTGAGACTGGAAGAATTTCAGAAATCCGCCCCAGTGACGTTTGGTATGAGGAACGAACTGACTTCAGTCCCAAGGCTCTAGGAACACCTCGTGTCAGTCATGCAAACACTGGTTTTGAGTTGTTGCAAGGAAATGCCCAGTTCGAGGGAGAAATCCTCGGTGGGTGTCTCGAATCCCTCTACGATATCTTTGACAACTCTCGATACGCAGACAGCACGGAGCTCTGCCAAAAATACAAACTTTTCCCTGGCTTATCAGACTGGGAAGGAAAAATTCTCTTGCTAGAAACAAGCGAAGAAAAGCCTGAGCCGGAAGACTTCAAAAAGATGTTGCGAACTTTAAAGGACACTGGCATATTCGCGGTCATCAATGGACTCTTGGTCGGAAAACCTATGGATGAAACTTTCTATGACGACTATAAAGAGGCACTATTGGATATCATTGATAGCAATATCCCGATTGTCTATAATTTGAATGTCGGCCACGCAACTCCAAGAGCAATTGTCCCCTTCGGAGTTCACGCCTATGTAGATGCAAAGGAGCAAATCATTTGCTTTGACTATAACAAAAAATAAATAGTTTCTCTATTTTTGTGCTTTTGTATTCGTTTTCGTTACAATTTGTATCTGAATTTATTGCATTTCGCTAATTTCTATGATATCCTTTTGAAGGAGGTGTATATGACAAAACAAAAAATTAATCGAATCGTAGGTTCTATTGGTGCCTTTATTGGAATTATAGTATTTATTGCCTACATACCTCAAATTATCGCTAATTTACAGGGAAATAAAGCTCAACCATTTCAACCTTTATCAGCTGCTATATCTTGCTTAATCTGGGTTATTTATGGATGGACAAAGGAACCTAAGAAGGATTGGATACTAATCATTCCAAATTCAGCTGGTGTTATTTTAGGTGGAATCACTTTTTTGACTTCACTCTAACAAATCTAATAGTATATATAAAAAGCTGGGAAAAATTTCTCAGCTTTTTTCTATATTCTCAGATATGCTCGTTACCTGTACACACTAATGACCGCTTTTCCACTCACAATCATTCTCATGGTCATCAACTAGCCCTGCAGCCTGTAGAAAAGACAAGACAGCGACTGGTCCTGTGAACTTGAAGCCTCGTTTTTTGAGATCTTTGGCTAATTTCTCAGACAAAGGTGTTTTAGCTGGGGCTTGGCGGTAATCGGGAACATCGTTAACAATCGTTTTCCCCTCAACAAAAGACCAAAGATAGGCATCAAAAGAGCCATGGTCTTCCTGTAGTCGTAGAAAGGCTTGGGCGTTAGCGCGTGTAGCAAAAATCTTGGCTCTATTTCGGATGATGGCTGGATTATCCAGCAAGTCTTCCAATTCAGTATCGGTCATTTCTGCGACCGCTTGAATTTGATAGCCATAAAATGCTTCTCGGAAAGCTTGACGTTTGTTGAGCACCGTTTCCCAAGACAGACCATGTTGAGGCGGTAAGTTTGCTAGTCAAGGAGTAAAACGACGAAGATTAGCATTTACTTCCGCCCATGCGATAGCTGTCCGTGATTGACAAGTGCTAGCACGCAGACAGAACGGAGATAGCGAACCGCTGAGTGTGTCGCTCTGCTCGTAAAAGCTTAGAAACCTTTGAACGAAAGGGATAATGAAAGCCTTGATTGCAAGGCTTTTTGCTTTATGGTGGGTAAGTATCAGAGTGAGAAAATTTTTGGAATGAGTAGAAGTGATAGCTAGAAATTATCAGTTTCTATTTCCATTTACCCTGTGGGTACGTGTTTGTTTCCATTGACAAGGAGTTTGTGGGAATAGAAATGTACCCACCTTGTTTGAATCAAGTGAAGTGTAGTTGAAGGAAATCTGTTGAAAGCAATACTTCATTTTACCGAATAAGTAATAATTTAGGCAACTTCAAATCGATTAAAAAAAACTATTTTAAAGGTTAAGAGTAGACAAAAATTGTCCACTCTTTTTTGCAAACTCAATTTATCAATAAATGAAATGAGGGAATGTAAAATGAAATATTTTGAGGTTGAGTTAGAAAATCCTGATGAATTTTTAAAACTACAAACAGAAGATTTTGTGAAAGCTAATCGCTTGCTACTAAGGAAGATAATCCAGAGCGTTACAGTCTATGAAGAAAACTTCGTCATATCCTTTAAATCTGGCATCGAATTGGAAGTATGAGTCTCATTCCATAACTTTTATATTGAACATATCATCTTGTTGTGTTATACTATAAATTGATATAAACAAAGATGTAGGAGGAACCGAAACTATGACAGCCTCAATGCGTTTAAGATAAGCTGGCAATAAAAAAAGCAGAATCTATACCCGATGATAGGCTTTTTTGTTGTGCTTATTTATACGATATTGAGCATTCATTAGTTACGGTGAGGATATTGGTTATTTAACTATACCTTTATTTAACTATGTCTTTAATATGAATGTTTCCAAATTGTATGTATGCAGACCAAAAGCCACATTGTGGGGTTTGGCCTGCATTTTTTATTGCCTAGAATGCTATTCAAAATAGAAATTCAAGCAAAATAATATGCAGGAGATAATATAAATGGAAAAATACAACAATTGGAAACGAAAATTTTATGCAATATGGGCAGGGCAAGCAGTATCATTAATCACTAGTGCCATCCTGCAAATGGCGATTATTTTTTACCTTACAGAAAAAACAGGATCTGCGATGGTCTTGTCTATGGCTTCATTAGTAGGTTTTTTACCCTATGCGATTTTGGGACCTGCCATTGGTGTGCTAGTGGATCGTCATGATAGGAAGAAGATAATGATTGGTGCCGATTTAATTATCGCAGCAGCTGGTGCAGTGCTTGCTATTGTTGCATTCTGTATGGAGCTACCTGTCTGGATGATTATGATAGTATTGTTTATCCGTAGCATTGGAACAGCTTTTCATACCCCAGCACTCAATGCGGTTACACCACTTTTAGTACCAGAAGAACAGCTAACGAAATGCGCAGGCTATAGTCAGTCTTTGCAGTCTATAAGCTATATTGTTAGTCCGGCAGTTGCAGCACTCTTATACTCCGTTTGGGATTTAAATGCTATTATTGCCATCGACGTATTGGGTGCTGTGATTGCATCTATTACGGTAGCAATTGTACGTATACCTAAGCTGGGTAATCAAGTGCAAAGTTTAGAACCAAATTTCATAAGGGAGATGAAAGAAGGAGTTGTGGTTCTGAGACAAAACAAAGGATTGTTTGCCTTATTACTCTTAGGAACACTATATACTTTTGTTTATATGCCAATCAATGCACTATTTCCTTTAATAAGCATGGAACACTTTAATGGAACGCCTGTGCATATTTCTATTACGGAAATTTCCTTTGCATTTGGGATGCTAGCAGGAGGCTTATTATTAGGAAGATTAGGGGGCTTCGAAAAGCATGTATTACTAATAACAAGTTCATTTTTTATAATGGGGACCAGTTTAGCCGTTTCGGGAATACTTCCTCCAAATGGATTTGTAATATTCGTAGTTTGCTGTGCAATAATGGGGCTTTCGGTGCCATTTTATAGCGGTGTGCAAACAGCTCTTTTTCAGGAGAAAATTAAGCCTGAATATTTAGGACGTGTATTTTCTTTGATCGGAAGTATCATGTCACTTGCTATGCCAATTGGGTTAATTCTTTCTGGATTCTTTGCTGATAAAATCGGTGTAAATCATTGGTTTTTACTATCAGGTATTTTAATTATTGGCATTGCTATAGTTTGCCAAATGATAACTGAGGTTAGAAAATTAGATTTAAAATAAACAATATTGGAGGAAATGTTATGGAATTAATATTAAAAGCAAAAGACATTCGTGTGGAATTCAAAGGACGCGATGTTTTAGATATAAATGAATTAGAAGTATATGATTATGACCGTATTGGTTTAGTAGGAGCAAATGGTGCTGGAAAAAGCACTTTACTCAGGGTACTTTTAGGAGAATTAACTCCCCCAGGATGTAAAATGAATCGTCTGGGTGAACTTGCCTATATTCCCCAGTTGGACGAAGTAACTCTGCAGGAGGAAAAAGATTTTGCACTTGTAGGCAAGCTAGGTGTTGAGCAATTAAATATACAGACTATGAGCGGTGGTGAAGAAACAAGGCTTAAAATAGCACAGGCCTTATCGGCACAGGTTCATGGTATTTTAGCGGATGAACCTACGAGCCATTTAGACCGTGAAGGAATTGATTTTCTAATAGGACAGCTAAAATATTTTACAGGTGCACTGTTAGTTATTAGCCATGACCGCTATTTTCTTGATGAAATAGTAGATAAAATATGGGAACTGAAAGATGGCAAAATCACTGAGTATTGGGGAAACTATTCTGATTATCTTCGTCAGAAAGAGGAAGAACGTAAGAGCCAAGCTGCAGAATACGAACAATTTATTGCGGAACGTGCCCGATTGGAAAGGGCTGCGGAGGAAAAGCGAAAACAGGCTCGTAAAATAGAACAGAAGGCAAAAGGTTCTTCAAAGAAAAAAAGTACTGAAGACGGAGGGCGTTTAGCTCATCAAAAATCAATAGGAAGTAAGGAAAAAAAGATGTATAATGCTGCTAAAACCCTAGAGCACAGGATTGCGGCCTTAGGAAAAGTAGAAGCTCCGGAAGGCATTCGCAGAATTCGTTTCAGGCAAAGTAAAGCATTGGAGCTCCATAATCCATACCCTATAGTCGGTGCAGAAATTAATAAAGTATTTGGGGATAAGGCTCTGTTTGAAAATGCATCTTTTCAAATTCCGTTAGGAGCAAAAGTGGCGTTAACTGGTGGTAATGGAATCGGAAAAACAACTTTAATCCAAATGATCTTAAACCATGAAGAAGGAATTTCTATTTCGCCTAAGGCAAAAATAGGTTACTTTGCACAGAATGGTTACAAGTACAACAGTAATCAGAATGTTATGGAGTTTATGCAGAAGGATTGTGACTACAATATATCAGAAATTCGTTCAGTGCTAGCATCTATGGGGTTCAAACAGAACGATATTGGAAAAAGTTTATCTGTTTTAAGCGGTGGAGAAATTATAAAATTGTTGCTTGCTAAAATGCTCATGGGTAGATATAACATCCTAATAATGGATGAACCCAGTAACTTCCTTGACATACCAAGTTTAGAGGCTTTGGAAATACTAATGAAGGAGTACACCGGAACTATCGTGTTTATCACCCACGATAAACGATTACTCGAAAATGTAGCAGATGTAGTTTATGAAATTAGAGATAAGAAAATAAATCTGAAACATTAAATTTAAGGTAGTCGCTGGTCAGTATAGTCTGTTCTAGTTGGCGACTCCATTGTTAAAGAGTATAAAGACTTTAGATTTTATGAATATTAAAAATAGGAACAGTCAATTGAACTGCTCCTATTTTTCTGCTAAATATATTGTAGTTTTCTTATATGTATAATGATAGATTAGCGGATTCTCATCTACGGTACTTACTTCAAATATGAAGAAGTGATCGCGGTTATCTCTGGACTTTTCCTTATTGAGGACAAAGTAATTCTTACGTGAAGTCGCCATTGTTTTTAGGATATCATCAGTTAGGAAGGTCAATGGAATATTCATGTTAGAGTAGCGGTAGAAGTCACGTTCAAAATCTTGGTAGCTCTCGCTATAATAGTCCATTTGTAGGTGATTACGCTGAAACTCAAGCTGATTCATAGAGCACCTCCTCGACAAGTTCAATACTAATAATGTCTTTTAATTTCAAATTGATGTGACCTGTTGTAGTTTTTATCAAAATGAAATCTTTGGTCAGACTTGGTATTGTTCCAGTGTAGGAAACACGCTTGTTTTTTTCAATCACTTGAATGCGTGTGCGTAGCTGCCCGGCGTATACTTGACTGAGGAGTAATAATTTCTTCTCTAGTGATAAGTCAGACATGTACGTTACTTTGTTTGTATCATCAGAGAGTGCTGATGCATGTTCAGATAGGAAAAAGCCCATCCATTTTTGCATCTTTGTATCCTGGTACTCTCTTGCTGATTGAAATGGTAAATATGAACGGTCAATCATATCAAATCCTTTCTATGCAGAGGCAAGGGTATTTTTATCAAATTGAATCGTAAAACCTTGAATTCCCCCACCTGTGTAACATTCTTTAAAGCGATTGATTACCTCAGTATAGATTATCACAGATGAGCTTGTTGGCTTAATGCTAAATGTAAATTCCAATGGTAATCGGTTTTCAGATTTAGCATGTACTAGTCGTATCGATATTTCAGTTGTTTTGAGTTTTCTCTGACGAAGTTTTGAAGTTGCTGTTTCAACGATTCCATGTAAAAATCTTTCAAGCATTTCAATATCATTACATCCTTTGCTACGGATTTCTGAAAATTGTACTGTATTTTTTTCTTGTTTCATTTTAATCCCTCCAATCCACCCGCGGAATGACCACCGATAAGTTTACTGCGTTCAATATTTCTGGAACCTTCAGTTAGGACGGTTCCTTTTTGTATGGCTAAAAAACCAAACTGTTCTCTGACAACATCAATAGCTGTCTGAAGTCTATTATCTTTTTCAATTTGTTCTACATCATCAAAGAGTGATAGTAGAGTATAGCTTTCATCTACGAAGCCACTATAAGATACACCAATTTGTCTCACTGCACCAGAGGTGTATTTTTTCGGAATAATACAAGTACATGACTCACCATTGTTTTGGGGAGATTTGCGGGTTCAATTTTATTCTGAGCATTTATAGATTTTTTCATCTCAGTCCTAGAATAGCCAATATGAATAGAAACGACAGTAGTCAATACTAGGGCTACTGTTCCGTTCCACAGTATCATTTAAAAATCATTTTCACACCCTTTCGTCTATTAGTATAGAAGAAAGCTCTCAGCACAGCCTGATAGGTTTCCATACACAACAACTCAAACAATGCTTGGTCATCATGGAGGGGCTGACCCCACTCCTCATCATGATAGGCAATGTAGAGCGGATTGGTCATCTTGACCCACGAACAACGTTTTGTCATGCTCTACTCCTATTTGACCAACATTTTAAGGGCGGACTTGATATAGTTCTCAGCTGTATCTGTCGTTCCTTCAAAGAATTTCTTGATTTTCTTGAGCTCTGTTGCCTTGTAGCCCAGAGCCAACATGGCTTCCATGGCTTCTTCCAGTTCTTGGTTTTCAGCGCTAGCTTGTACTGCCACCTTAGCAGGAAGGTCATCTCCTGCAACTACTACCTTGCCTTCCAAGTCCAGCACCATCTGCTGGGCTGTTTTCTTGCCAATTTTAGGGAACTTGGTCAAGTAGGTGATGTTCTTGGTTTCGATGGCTTGAACCAAGCCAGCATTGTCATCAGCAGCGATAATAGCAAGAGCTGATACAGGACCAATCCCAGAGACCGAAATCAGACTAAGAAAGAGCTTTTTCTCATCTTCTGAGCGAAATCCATAAAGTAGATGGGCGTCCTCACGTACGACTTGATGCACATAAATTTGAGCTTCTTGATTGACCTGTCCTGAATAGGCATAAGGATTGGCCACATGCAAAATATAACCGATACCGTTGACTTCAAGAACAATGTATTTAGCAGTGATTTTGGTAATGATTCCTTTTAAATATTCGTACATAGTTTTCCTTTTAGTTTAATATTTCCCCAACTCACGGAGACTGGTGTGATTTTCCTGAATACGTCGGAACATCTTTTCCATATCCGACTTGGTAAAATGCACCAAAACAGGACGTCCGTGGGGACAGTTATAGGGATTGTCACATTGAGAAAGCTGATAGAGGAGTTGTCTAGCTGAATGATCATCAATACGATGATTGGCCTTGATAGACCGCTTGCAGGACATCATGATAGCCAACTCTGCTCGATATTTCTTGATAGAAACTTCCTTGGTCAAGAGTAGCATGTCGCACATTTCATAGATGCCTGACTCAATTTCCTCCTCTGCCATCCAAATAGGATGTTCACGCAGGATAAATTGATTTTCTCCGTACTCTGCTAGAAAGACGCCCACTTCCTCCAAATGTGTCATTCTTTCCTTGAGACGCAGAGCATCATCCGCAGGAAACTCAAAGATGTAAGGCACTAGAAGTTGCTGCTGGCTCTGGTCAACATCACCAATGCTTTCACGATACTCCTCGTACTTGACCCGTTCCTGCGCCGCATGTTGGTCTATGATGTAAAGTCCATCTCGCCCTTGGGCAAAGAGATAGGTTCCATGCATTTGCCCGAAAAATTCCAACTCTGGGAAGCTTGAAGATTCTTCTCGCTCCAGTTTGTCATAAGCCTTATCAAGACTAGCTAGGTCTAACTCCGGATGGTCTAATTGGTCATAGTTAGCAGGCTTTCTCTCTGCAAAATGCAGTTTTGCGGGCTTGGTCAGCTGGTCCAAGGTTTCCTTGGCAAATAAAGTTAAATCCTGTCCTTCATCAGTCAATTCTACCTGATAATCAGCCACCTCAGCTTGACTAGGTCTTGTCGGCTCAGTATTCTCATAGTAGAGCGTATTTTCTTTGAGTGGGAGAATGGTCTGCTCCACCTTCTCACGATTGCGCACGGTCGACTTGGCAAGATTTTCCAAGGCATCTGGTATCAAAGTTTGCTCCTTGAGACTGTTGGAAATAGCTTCTGAGACCAGGGTCATCAGTTCTTTTTCCTTGGAAATCCGCACCTCTTGCTTAGTCGGATGCACATTGACATCCGCTAGATAAGGATCGATATGGATGTGAATGACAGCCAGTGGAAAACGCCCCACCATGAGCTTACTGCCATAACCGTCAAGAATAGCACGATTGAGTAAAAAGTTCTTGATATAACGGCCATTGATGAAGAGACTGATATAATTGCGATTGGCCCGAGTTAACTCAGGCAAGGACACAAAACCTGAAATTTCGAAATCTAGGTCAGAATTCTCAATTTCAATCATCTTCTTGGCACTCGCCAAACCGTAAATCCCTGCAATAGCTTGACGCAGTTGACCAGTCCCAGCTGTCCGCGTCATTTCCTTGCCATCACTAATCAAGCTGAAAGAAATCTCAGGATGGGCCAAGCCCAGACGGTTGACAATATCAATGATATGAGACAGCTCCGCTTGCTGGCTCTTCATATACTTGAGGCGGGCAGGCGTGTTGAAAAAGAGGTCCTCCACACAAACCTTGGTTCCCACAGGACTGGTCGCTGGGATAATTTCTTCTACTTCTCCCCCACGTGCGACGAGCTTAGTCCCGTGACTTGCGCCATCCACCGTAGTCAAAAGAGTTAAGACACTAACAGACGCTATAGAAGGTAGGGCTTCACCACGAAAACCAAGCGTCCGAATCCGAAAGAGATCTGCTTGATTTTTTATCTTACTGGTCGCATGGCGACGCAGGGCCAATTCCACCTCATCGTGAGCAATTCCATGACCATTATCTGTGATTTGAATCTTCTTGAGACCAGCTTCCTCAATCTCAATGATAATCTGACTAGAGCCAGCATCAATGGCATTTTCTACCAACTCTTTGACCACACTGGCAGGACGTTCAATGACCTCCCCAGCTGCAATCTGGTTTGCCAGCACCTCTGGCAATTCAATAATATGAGACATCTTTCAGCCCCTTTCTGTATCTATTTTCCTAGAAATTGATTAGTGCTATTATACCATATTTCAGAAAGGACAGAAAAGCAAGCACCACATAGGAGCCAAATCCCTCCACATAAACAAAGTCCCTTGCCAGGGGGCATAAAATAGTGGTATACTCAATAAAAATCAAAGAGCAAACTAGAAAGCTAGGCGCAGACAGTACTTTAGTACGGCAAGACGACGCTGACGTGGTTTGAATTTGATTTTTGAAGAGTATTAATAAAGATGTACAAGAAGTGAGATTAATTTTGTATGAAAAACAAGGAGAGAAATTTATGAAAGTAGAACTACAGATTAGTGAAACTTACAAGGAGGAAAAGCTGATTGTCCAAGCACCTCAAGAGACCGATAAAATCCAGAAAGTCATCGAGTTCGCAGAAAATCTGGACCAAAAAGAAACAATCAAAGGAAAGATTGATGATCAGGTCTATCTCGTTAAGATTGGTAAGATACAACGCTTCTATATCGAGAATCGGAAGGTTCTAGCAGAAACTGCGAGTCAGACCTACAACATTGATTTGCGACTCTATCAAGTTCTTGAACTCTTGCCAAGCAATTTTATCCAAATTTCCCAATCAGAAATCATCAATATCAACTCCATCTCTCATCTCAAGCTAACCCCAAACGGTCTGGTAGAAATTTTCTTGAAAAACGAAAGCTTCACCTACTCTTCACGCCGTTACCTAAAAACCATCAAGGAGAAATTAGAACTATGAAAAAACAAATCTTCCACGACGCAACTGCTGGTGTACTCATCGGTCTCATCCTCTCTATCATCTTTTCACTCATTTACGCACCAAATACCTACGCACCACTAAACCCCTACTCTATCATCGGCCAAGTGATGGCTCAGCATCAGGTTCACGGTGCCTTGGTCTTGCTCTACTGCACACTTATCTGGGCAGCCATCGGTATTCTCTTCAACTTTGGTAAACGATTATTCAGCCGTGACTGGAGCATGCTCCGTGCAACTCTGACCCATTTCTTCCTTATGCTAGTAGGCTTTATCCCATTAGCAACCCTAGCAGGTTGGTTCCCTTTCCACTGGAATTTCTACCTCCAGCTCATTATCGAGTTTGCGATTGTCTACCTCATCATTTGGACTATTTCCTATAAAAGAGCATCAAAAAAAGTAGACCATATCAATCAACTCTTGGAGCATAGAAAGTAAGAGTTCTGACAAAACTGCCTAGGATAGTAAAAAAGCTAAGCCTAAGCTTAACTTTCCAACTCATACAAATCTGCAATAATTGCTGCAACACGTTTGATATCTCCCAGCATGCCTCGCATTTCAAAATCGGCTAATACAGGGAAACCAAAACGTTGACTGTATTGCTTAGCTGTCAGGCAGTATTGGTTATTAAAGTTACGATTTCCTGAACCAACCACACCAAAACACTTACTAGCATTATCACCATAGGCGATAAAATCCCCCACTGGTGTCGTCAAAATCTCAACATCTCCATTATCCACGCCATTCCCACCTTCGAGGTAGGTTGGCAAAAAAGCGACATAGGGATGGACCATTTCATAGAAATCTTGGCCTTCCTTGACCAAATCCTTGATATGAATCTTTTGGACCTCAATTCCCTCGTACTGGGATAAGAGATAGTCTTTCAAGCGTGTCACAAAACTTTCAGTATTGCCACTCAGACTAATATAAACTAAAGAAATTGTCTTCATATATACCTCCATGATTTTATGTATAATCGAAAAATAACTACCAAGATTGTAACTTGATAGTTATTTTTTGTCAATACTTAGGCAAGTTCTTCTGTTTCCTCTTCTTCCGCCAAGGCTTTCTGCTGACGCCACATCTTATAGAAGACAAGGGCTAGGAAGAGAACATTGATGACGATATAGAGAATGCTAACGGCTTGTGAAATAACACTTATCCCTAAACGCATGGTCTCATCATGAACTAACTGCACAGCGTCTTGTAAAGTCACATAGCTATAAATCGAACCAATAATAGCTAGCAAAACATAGCCAACGTAAATATAGTTTGCATATTGCAAATTTTTACGAATAAGGAAGACAATCGCTACTACAACTAAAATAGCAGATAGTACAATCAAGGCCATATTAAAAATAGAATGAGATGATTCTGCTACTCTATAGGTGTAATTGATGTTGTCTTCTAATTGCTGGGCACTAAGTCCTGCAACATGTGACTGTTTAGCACGAAGGACTTCTTTGCTAGGCAAGGGACTCAACATTCCAAACAGAGACATAGCTGAAATAAGAGCAGACAAGATTAGCAAGACCCATAGATAAATTGGTTTCTTTTTCATGATAGAACCTCCTGATATTATTATTGATATTATAGCACTTTTTGTAAAGGGATACAAATATTATAGTGTAGTTTCTACCTGTTTTCGGTAGGCTTTTGGCGATTTTCCGCACAATTTTCGGAACACTTTATAGAAATATCCAACATTACTGTAACCAACAGCATAACAAATATCTTCGATGCTGTCACTAGTTGAAAGCAAAAGTTGTTGGGCAGCCTTAATACGTTGTTTATTTAGCAACTCAGCGAAGGTCGAATTGGTTTCACGCTTAATCAACTGCCCCAGATAGACAGGATTGATAAAAAGATCCTTACTGATATCCTTGAGGGAAAGTTCCTTCTGATAGTCACGACCAATAACTTCTAGCACACTAACCACATTTTCATTCATTCGATATTGCCCAAAGAATCGAGTCAGAGTTTCCTTGATATAAGGAACCAATTCATCGAAGGTTTGAATAGCATGAATGGTTTTGACAATGTCCGTCATATCATCAGCTTTGAGATGTTCAAACAAATGAAAGACATCCATGACAAACTGGATAAAAAGCTGTTTGGTAATCGGAACACGCGGCGTATTTTCAAGAACCACCTTCTCCAAGAGATTTAACTCTTCTACGATTTGATTGAGATTTCCCTGAATGATAACCCTATAAATCGGTTCGTAATAGGTAAAGAGACTCTCAGACTGTTGTAGATTTACAGAGCCGTAAAAGAGGGCTTTCTCAGCATTCAGCTTCCAGCGTTCAAAGTGTTCTTGATAAGGAGCTTCAAAGGGAGTAACGACTAAACCATCTAGAGGTTGGTCAGAAATGAAAATCTGCCAGTCTTGACCCAATACATAGTAGGGAATGGTGAAAGAACCTTGTTTTTCCTTGGATAGGCCTATCCACCAATTCTCCTCACCTCCTAAATAACTGACAAATCCAGCCTCATCTAAATCTTGACTGAGAGTCTGACTTTTCTTTCCTCTCTCGCCGAGCTGACCCGCAATCTTCTCTAGCAGATTACCCAACTCTACCTTATCAACAGGCTTGACCAGATAATCCACAACACTAAGATTCATGGCTCTTTTTACATAATCAAACTCCTGATAACCCGAGAGAAGGATATAGGCAATATCTGGTAAGATTTCTTTCATCTCCCGAATCATATCAAGCCCTGTTTTATCGGGCATATTGACATCTGAAATGATGACATCGACAGGATTTTCCTGAACATATTCTAGGGCTTCATCGGCATGACTGGCTGTTGCGACGACCTCCATATCCCACTTATCAAAGGGAATCAAACGTTTCAGACCTTCTGTCACCATGTACTCATCATCTACTAATAATACTTTATACATTTTCTCCCTTTCTACTCATCTTGAATTGTAATACGATACTGAACACCTGCTTGCTCCGCAGACTCTATAGTAATGGCATAGCGGTCCCCAAAATAGAGCACAAAACGCTCATGGACATTGACAATCCCGATAGACTGCTTTTGATCACTGTAACTGGCTTGGTGTTCAAAATGTCTCTGCCTTAATTTTTCTCGGATATTTGCCAGTTTTTCAGCCGACATACCACGGCCATTATCGACCACTAAAATTTCCACAAAACCATCCTGTTTAAGAGCCTTGATACTAATCACATTATCTGTCCGTCTATGGTCAACACCATGCGCGAAATAGTTTTCTACCAGCGGTTGCAAGGTAAACTTAGGAATTTTCATATTCTCTAGCTCTGGGTCTATCTTGAAACCATAGGCAATGGACTTGGGATAGCGAACCATGCAGAGATAGCTGTATTTACGACAAAATTCTAATTCCTGTTTGAGAAGAGTTTCTCTTTCGTCGGAAATATTGTTACGCAAGAGACTACTGAACTCATAAATGATATCTGCCAACTCATCTTGACTCTGCATGACTGCATACATGCGCAAGAACTCCAGCGTATTATACATAAAATGAGGATTGATTTGAGCCTGTAAGGCTCGCATATTGGCATCTTTTTGACTAAGCTCTAACTGATAAATATCATGGATATTCTTTTCCAAGCGATCCAACATATCATTGGTGGTCTCTGCGATTAGGAGCAATTCCTGATCCTTTTCAAGCGTATCAATGCGAAGACCTTCTTGTCCTTGGGCAATAGCTTGGATGGAATCCACCAAATCCACTACCTGCTTTTGATAATTGGCAAAGGTCTGACTCAAAGTCAGATAGAGAATAACAATAAAGAGCATGCTCAAGCCCACAATCAAAGCCGAGCTGGTCACCGTTCCTTGTAAAACAAAATTTTTGGGAACTGCCACCTGAACCTGATAGCCATGAGAGGTCACACCGACAAACCAGTTCTCATGTTCCCTATTGACCCTCTCACCAATATGAAAAATCTCCGTATCAAATGGTGATGTCACAGTAACAGCCATCGGAATATGACCTCGGGTATTGTCAATAGCATGATATAAAACTTCTGGATCCAAGGAGATGTATACCACTCCTATAGACTGATCCGTTGCTGGGTCCAGAACTGGAATTCCAAAACTATTGACCTCTGGTTTAAAGGCCTCAGCAGGCAAGATATGACCACTTCTTTTATCCCTTGTTGACACATAAACTTCTTTAAAATCCTGCAAGACGATTGCAACACCCGTTATAGAGTCATTTTGGACATAAAGATCATCAATGTTTTCATACAGAGAAATAGAAGTTGACGAAGCTGCTTGATGCTCCAACAGCCAATAAAAATACTCAGAAGTTGACAAGCTAAAGTACTTATAAATCCCTTGTATCCGTTCTTGATTGGCTACTAAATCTTGCGCCAGTTGGGCTGACTCCCGATAATAATACTCCACCTCATCGACTGTTCGAGTGGTTACACGTTGGGCTACTCTTTGAGCTTCCTTTTCCCGTGAATCCCAGTCAGCGTAAGAGAGTAAGATTGCAAAACTCGCAATAATAATCATCATAACTGAACTGTAGGTTCTTAGAAGCGTATGTAGCCAAAACTGCTTCATTCTATCTTGTCGCCAATTTTTCATGGATACTTTCATAGACCGGTTCCAACATATCACTGATAAAGAAATGCCACATCCCAATTCCTACAAAGAAAAGTAGGGCAGGCATATAGTAACCAATTGCCACAAGTAGCACTGTCCCAAGGAGAACCTTGGCCACAGCCGCTAAGCTCATAAAGATGCCAATCAAGGATAGTTTGAGACTATTTCGATAGGACAAATCAAAATAAACTTGTAATTTCAAAGACACTGTATAGGCCAAAAAGATCAGGGCAACTACTAGGACATTCAAAAAGGTCGCAATCAAATGAATAATAGTCTGATGAGGCAATTGCACCAAGAGATACAGGCCATAGACCAAAACTAGATCCACCCCTAAAAAGCTATAGAAAATCAGGTTGCTTGAGACGAAATTTTGCTTATAGAGAGACCACGCCTCCTTCAAACTGTATTCCCGAAAGCTATAACCATGTTCTGCATATAGGCTCATCAAGGTGGCACTAGCCGGCGCTAGACCAAGGATAATCCCTCCTGCTAAAGTTAATAGCCAAAAGAAGGCTGTCGCAATCATCCCTAAAAAGAAACGATTAAAGACAAAGTCTAAAAATCTCCCCATGATATCCTCCTAAAAATAACTATGAAACTATTATATCATATTTCAAGCGTTTTCAAAAACTTCTAGTATCCATTTACAATCCCATCAAACCATGGTAAAATGAGAATTGTGAAAAAATTATCAGGAGACAATTCATGAAGAAATCTATCTTAACTACACTGCTTTTTGCAGTTCTTTACTTCCTCTGCATGGGGATTGGTGTCCTTTTGGGCAATCTCTTTGACCAAACTGGAAACATGTTTTATGCGCCTGCTTTTACTGCCCTTGTCGGCGGTAGCGTCTATATGATCCTAGTCGCAAAAGTTCCGCGCTTTGGAGCCATTACCACTATCGGCCTTGTCATTGCTCTCTTTTTCTTGGGAACTAAACACGGTGCCGGTGCCTTCCTTCCTGGAATTATCTGTGGCCTCCTGGCAGATGGAGTAGCTAGCCTCGGAAAATACAAGGACCAAACAAAGAACCTCCTTTCTTTCCTTATTTTTGCCTTTAGCACATCAGGACCAATCTTGCTTATGTGGATTGCGCCCAAAGCCTATATGGCAACCCTTCTAGCAAGAGGAAAATCCCAAGAATATATCGACCGTATCATGGTCGCGCCAAACCCTGGAACCATCCTTCTATTTATAGCAAGTATTGTCATCGGAGCCCTAGTGGGTGCCTTGATTGGACAAGCCTTGAGTAAAAAATTGGCACAGAAAATCTGATTACTAAAAAAGAGCCACACGGCTCTTTTTTATTTATGGCTCAATTTCTTGGTCAAGAAATCTCCCAAGAATTGGATTGTAAAGATAATCAAAATGATAATAATGGTTGCCAAAATCGTCACATCGTGATTGTAGCGGTTAAATCCATAAGCGATAGCTACGTTACCGATACCACCAGCTCCAACCGCACCAGCCATAGCTGTTTCTCCAACAAGAGAAATCAAGGTTACAGTCGTCACACGAATCAAATCTGGAAGACCTTCTGATAGGTAAACACCTACGATATCCCAGAATGTCGCTCCACTCGCTTGAGCCGCCTCAATGACACCGCCATCCAGTTCAGCTAAGACCACCTGCACCTGACGGGCAAAGAAGGCAAAGACCGCAAAAGATAGGGGTACGATAGCCGCATTTGGTCCGATACTTGTTCCTACGATTAGATGAGAGAAGGGTGACAAGACTGCCAAGAGGATGATAAAAGGAACCGCACGGAAAATAGAGGTAATCTTATCCAAAATCCAGAAAACGACTTTATTTTCCAAAACACCGCCTGGCGCTGTCAAGACAAGGAAGAGACCTGCTACCAACCCCAAGAAACCTCCGATGATAAAGGAAAGAACTGTCATATAAAGAGTTAGGTAGATGGCTGTTCCCCAGCCTGCTTGACCAGCCCAGCCCATTTTATAGACATTTGGTAAATAGGTTTGAATCAATGATTCCATCTTACTGTCCTCCCTTCAATACTTTTAGCTGTACGCCTGCTTGACGAATAGCCTCTTGGGCACCTGCTAGCGCTGCTTTTTCACCTGACAAGACCACCACCAATTCTCCAACAGGAGTACCATCGAGGATTTCAATATTTCCATAGAGGATATTAGCCGTTACTTGATAATGCTTGTACAATTCATTCAAAAGTGGCTCGTCTGTTGAAGCACCTGCATACTTGAGTTGCACTAAAAGACTGTTTTCAGACAAGTGTTCCACGATTTCTTGCTTCTCGATTTTGACCATGGCTTCGTCAATACCTGTAGCTGTTGAGATAAAGTCTTGAGTCAAAGGTTGTTTAGGATCTGAGAAGATTTCAAGAACACTACCCTCTTCAATCAAATGCCCATCCTGCATAACTGCTACACGGTTGGCGATGTCTTTGACAATCTGCATTTCATGCGTAATCAAGACAACCGTCAAGCCTAATTTTTGGTTCAAATCTTGCAACAAGGCCAAAATCTGCTTGGTTGTCTTAGGGTCAAGGGCAGAAGTTGACTCATCTGAAATCAAGATTTTTGGATCATTGGCCAAGGCACGCGCAATGGCCACACGCTGTTTTTGCCCTCCAGATAGTTGTGAAGGGTAGTTTTCAGCACGGTCTGCCAAGCCAACCAAGTCCAACAACTTGGCTACTTT
This sequence comes from Streptococcus sp. 714, assembly GCF_013277115.1. GTDB lineage: Bacteria > Bacillota > Bacilli > Lactobacillales > Streptococcaceae > Streptococcus. The sequence goes on along the minus strand of NZ_VMMH01000003.1, from coordinate 45,015 downwards.
AGCCTTCTTTTCTTCCTTGCTGAGTCCAGAATGTTTGAGGGCAAAAGCTACATTCTCCTCTGCTGTCTTTTGGCTCATCAGGTTAAAATGCTGGAAAATCATTCCAATATCTTGACGTTTACGACGCAACTGCTCTGCCGTCAAGGTCACCTTGCCATCAAAAATCACATCGTCGTCAATGGTAATTTTGCCTGCAGATGGTTTTTGCAAGAGGTTAATCACCCGTACAAGGGTTGATTTCCCTGCTCCAGAATATCCAACGATTCCGTAGATATCCCCTTCTTGGATGTGAATGGTCACATCCTTGACCGCTGTGATGGTTCTCTTCTTCTGATGAAAAGTCACATCGATCTGATCTAACTTGATAATATCTCTACTCATAGCTTCTAATCAGCTCCTCTACTAATTCAATATGGGTGTAATAATCGGCGATTCGCACGTTCTCATCTCCACCGTGGTCTCGGCTGTTGGCATTTCCTAGACCGAAGGCCACCATTGGCACCTCTAGGGCATCAAAGACCGTATGCATAGGCCCTGTCCCCGCTGTAGTTGGCAAGACTGAAACGCCCTGTGGATAGAATTTCTTGGCCAACTCGATTACATTGAGAATGGCTGGCGCGCTCATATCGCTTCGATAGCTCATCTCTCCCAAGGTATAGTATAATTCTACCTTATCAAAGCCATTTTTGTCTAGCTGTTTCCGAATTTTTTCCAGAACATCATGCGGTTCTAGACCAGGAACCAAACGAACCTCTAGCTTAGCACTAGCTTCTGCTGGCAAAATCGTTTTGACTCCTTGTCCTTGATAACCTGACTGGATCCCCTCGATATTAAGAGCTGGCTCGAAAAAGAAACGTTTTAGAAAGGCTGCACGCTCCTCTTGTAAAAGAGGCAATTCCAAACCATAAATCTGGCTGATTTCCCCTGGATTGCGTTGAGCATAAGTATCCACCAAGGCCAATTCACGTTCATTTGGCTCTTGTACCTCTTCGTACAAGCCTTCAACCAAGATACGGCCATCTGCAGCGCGAAGAGACTGTAAGGCTTGAAGGAGATACCAAGGAGCTGATTCTACAACCCCACCATAACTAGAGTGGATATCCACATCAGCACTTTTTACCTTGGCATCAAAGGTCACAATACCCTTGTTTCCACCAGAAATTTCCAGCTGTTCCAAGGCATTTTTGGTCCCTTGTTCCCAGACCAACAAATCTGCGCCACGGAGTTTATCCGCATGTTTTTCCAGATACTTATCTAGATCTGTCGAAGCCGATTCCTCCGCTCCCTCCATGATAAAACTGATATTGACAGGCAGGTCATCGTGGTGCTGCATGTATTTTCTCAAAGCACTCAAACGAGCTGTGATATGACCCTTATCATCGTCAACCCCACGCCCATACATGAAGCCATTGCGCACTGAAAGAGTAAAGGGATCCTCTGTCCACACCTGATCCCCATCCGCTGGCACAGTGTCATAGTGGTTATAGAAAATTAGGGTCTTGGCATCTGGACGCGAACTCTTGAAATGCGCCATGACAAAAGGCGCCGTGTAAGTCTCATCAATCTCCACTTCAGCCCCAACACGCTTAAAAATCTCACCCAGATAGTTTGCGACTTCCTTAAGTCCAACCTGCTGGGCAAAGACCGATTTCTTAGAAATCAAGGTACGCAAAACCTCAAAATAGTGCTGGGCTACATGATCCTTTTCAAATTTTTCAATCTGTTCTTGTTCGCTAGGAAAAACCATATTCTCTCTACCTTTCTATGAACCTATAGTCTTCTTTACAATCCATGCTCTATACAAAAGCAAGAGGTGGAATTTTCTCTCCCACCTCCCTGTTTCTTATTACCAAACTGGTTGATCCAAACCGTCTGATGTTTCTTCAATAACTTTTTTCACTTCATCTGTGTGGTAAGCTGCGATTACTTTCTTGATAGCATCAGCCTTAGGTGATGATTCCCAATCTTTTTTCGCAACGATGATGTTGTACCATTGTTTTGAGTTTTCATCAGCTTGTTCTTTGAAAAGTGCTTTCTTGTAGTCCAATTTTGCTTCTGTAACGAAGGTATTGTTTACAACGGCAGCGTCAACTGATGACAATGAACGAGCTGTTTGGCTAGCGTCCAATTCAGTGATTTTCAAGTTCTTTGGATTTTCTTTGATGTTAGCAACTGTTGCAAGAGCAGTTCCTGAAACGTCCAATTTAATCAAGCCAGCTGATTGAAGCAAGTAAAGCGCACGGCTTTCGTTTGTAGCATCATTCGGTACAGCAATTTCTCCGTTTGCTGGGATGTCTTCTACTTTAGTGTACTTGTTGTCACTTCCATTCAAACCTGAGTAAAGGCGAATTGGAGAGATGTAAGTATCTGCAATCGCTACAAGGTCTTTTCCGTTTTCTTTGTTCCAGTTGTTCAAGAAGTTATAGTGTTGGAAAGCGTTCAAGTCTACTTCGCCATCAGCAGTTGCCTTGTTTGGTTGTGAGTAGTCTGTGAACTCTGTAAATTCCAAAGTGATACCGTCTTTTTTAACCAATTCTTGGATTTTGTCCCAACGTTTTTCTTCAGAACCGCTACGGTTAACAGTTGCGATTTTGATAGTTGTTGCATTGTCTGCTTTCTTTTCTGAGTTTCCGCAAGCTGCAAGAGCCAAACCTGCGACTGTAGCAAGGGCTGCTACACCAAGCCATTTTTTAATTTTCATGATTCTTTCTCCTTAAAAATAATACCGTACTAGTATCTCACAATTTGTTTGATTTCACAAATTGTTATTAGATAGCCAGATATATAGTTTAAAACTATATCCCTAAAAACCGAGAAATCACCCACCTGATTCAGAATGGATGATTTCAAAAAATTATTTAATATCAGCTTCTGCTGGTAGATAAGTGTCTCCGAAGAATTGTTTAGACAATTTTTCAAGGGTTCCGTCTTTGTAGAGTTCTTGGATACGTTTGTCTACAAATGTTTTCAACTCATCTTGACCTTTAGCAAGAAGTGGGTAAACATAAGGTTGTTGGTCGCTTGGAAGTTCGATCACTTTCAAGTTGTCCAAACCTTGGTCCTTGATGACTGTTTCAACACCGATTTTATCAAAAATCTTGTAGTCAAACTGGCCATCGCTCAAGCGTCCCATGATTTGTTGGAAGTCTGCTTTAGTATACTTTAGGACAGTTGGATTATCTGAATGTTGTTTGTTGTAGTCTTCTAGCTGTTTAGCAGAAGTTGTCCCTTGAACAACTTCTGTTGATTTTCCACCGATATCATCAAGCGATTTGATGCTAGGGTCATCTTTTTTCACTACAAGAACGTTAGGGTTTTTAGCAGTTGGAGCTGCATAAAGGTATTTTTCAGCACGTTCTTTAGTGTAGCTGATGTTGCTAACAGCCATATTGTAACGGTCGGCATCAAGTCCTGCAAAGACTCCTGACCACTCTGTCTTCTCAAACTTGACATCATACTTGTCAGAGTCTTTAAAGATAGCGCGAACCACTTCAATTTCGTAACCAGTCAATTCGCCATTTTCTTCATAGTTGAATGGTTTTGGTGTAGCATTAGTTGCAACGATAATTTCTTTCTTGCTAGCTGCTTCTCCCTCTTTCTTAACACCACCTGAGCAAGCTGCTAGCACACCTGCAGCAACAAGCCCTAGGGCAGCAAGAGATGAGTATTTAACGATTTTTTTCATGTCATTTCCTCCAAAATAGAATACCTTATAATCTTAACAGAAAAAGACCATTTACGCCATTATATGATATCTATATCTGTGATAGGTTTTCTTTATGGCTAATTTAAAAGACCAAACGCAAGATTGCAATCAAGACCACTCCAAAGAGAACTGTGCCGACTAGATTGCGGTAGCGAAAGGCTACCCAAGCTGTTGGAAAGACGGCTAAGAAGTCCAGCCATTTGATTTGAGGAAGGCTTCCAATCTTACCTGTCACTACGCTTGAAAGAATCAAGGCAAAGATAATAGAAACAGGCAGGAACTTCAAAAAACGCTCAACGATTCCAGGCAAGCCCTTATACTTGACCAAGATGAAGGGAATCATACGGGGAATCCAAGTCACAAGACCAGAGAAAATAACTGCTAATAAAAGATACTTACTGACCATCTAAAACCACCCCTATCGTACAACCAAGTAGCGTCGCAAACAAAACAGCTAGCGACTGAGACACCACTGTCAAGAGTAAAAAGAAGGACACCGCAACAACTGCTAAGATAACTAACAGGTTACGGGCAGGAATCCGTCTTTGCATAATCTGGAATTGCGAAGCAAAAATTCCGATGAACATCCCAACAAGAGCAAAATCTAAACCAAAGATCTCTGGATTTGGCAGCAGGCCACCCAGAGCCGTTCCGACTACTGTCCCCACAAACCAAGCCACATAGCTGTTGAGATTGTTCCCGTGCATCCACATAGGATTGACCTTGTCTGTATGGGCCAATTCGCCCATCAAAACGCCATAAGTCTCATCCGTCAAGATACTAGACATACCGATATTGTGCCAAAGACTGGTATGGCGAAAATAAGTCGATGCGTGTAAACTCAACAAAAAGAGACGCAAATTAATCAAAAAAACCGTCATAGCAATGGCAGCCACAGGAGCCTGCACTGCAATCAAGGCCAACATGGCAAACTGGGCACTCCCAGCATAAACAAAGAGGCTCATCAAGCCCATCTCAACAGGTGTCACATAGGGCGCACCAATAATCCCACAGGCCAGTCCGATACTGATATAACCAAGGGCCGTTGGCATGGCTGCCTGCGCCCCCTCCCAAAATCCTTTTTCTTTCATCTTTCTCCTCATATTGTCTTAATAAGTAGGCTGAATCAATTCCAGCCACAGCATGGACTATTATAACACATTCAGGAAAGAGAAAAAAGTCTGCTGATTGTAATCAGACAGACTCCATTTTATTCCATCGTATCAAAAGCAAGGCTTGGTTTAGCATTGAGATCCAAGTTGGCGAAGTTTTCTTTGTTCCACTCGCTGACGCTGGCATAGGCAATCATACCTGCATTGTCTCCGCAAAGACGCAGAGGTGGGATGATAACCTTGACATCTGTGATTTCGGCCGCTAGGCGTTCTCTGAGGCCTTTATTGGCAGCCACGCCACCAGCCACGACTAGGGTTTTAACAGGGTATTTTCCCAAGGCTTTCTTGGTTTTAGCCATGAGAATGTCCATAACTGCTGCTTGGAAGGATGCACACAAGTCCTCTGTTGACAAGCTATCTCCCTTTTGCTCGGCATTGTGGTGAAGATTGATAAAGGCAGATTTCAAACCTGAGAAGGAGAACTCTAGATTGTCCTCCTTAATCATGGCACGTGGGAAATCATAAATATCCTGCCCCTGATGAGCCAACTCGTCAATCTCGCGACCTGCTGGATAGGTCAAGCCCATGACGCGACCGACCTTGTCATAGGCCTCACCAACTGCATCATCACGGGTTTCCCCAACAATCTTGTAATCACCAGCCTCAGAAACATAGACCAACTCTGTGTGTCCACCGCTGACTAGAAGGGCTAGCAAGGGGAATTCCAAGGGCTCCACACTTTGAGCCGCCATGAGGTGACCAGCCATGTGGTTAACAGGGATAAGTGGAAGTCCATGTGCCCAAGCAAAGGCCTTGGCAGCTGATAAACCAACTAACAGCGCTCCGACCAAGCCTGGTCCATAGGTAACCGCGACAGCCGTTACGTCCTCTTCGGTAATCCCTGCTTCTGCCAACGCCTCCTCGATACAGGCTGTAATGACCTCGACATGGTGACGACTGGCTACTTCAGGCACTACGCCCCCAAAACGTTTGTGGCTCTCAATTTGACTCGCAATGACATTGGACAAGAGCTCGTCATCGTTTTTCAAGACGGCGACACTGGTCTCATCACAGGATGTTTCAAATGCTAAAATATATCTATCCTTCATCTATTTCTCTCTTCATGATAATGGCGTCCTCGACTGGGTCATGGTAGTAGGCCTTTCGCTCAGCGATGACCGCCATCTTTTCTTTCTTGTAAAATGCTTGCGCTCGTTGATTTGACTTTCTGACTTCGAGGAAAATCTCCTTGTCTGTCGGCAGTGTCGCAAACAAGGCTGATGCAATTCCCTGACCCTGATAGGCTCCTTTAACAGCGATTTGCAAGACTTCTGCCTCAAAAAGATTCTCCTGAACAGCTAGAAATCCAATCACTTCGGCCCCATCATAAGCCAGAGCATACCAAGTCTGATCTTGGGACAGATCTGCTTGGATTTGTTCCAGCGTCCAAGGACTGACTGGGTAAACAGCTACCATGACAGCGTAGATGGCTTGAGCCAAGTCAGGCTGTCTTTGGATTCGTCTGATCTCAATCATAGGCGTTTAATGTAGGACTCACCAGACTCGGTGTGGTTCTTGAGCCAGTTTTCCTCAGCCTCGACACGCTTGAGGTAGTTAGGCACAAAGTCGTGCAAGGAGTCTGGTTCCTTATCCCAGGCCAAAAGAGCAAGATTGGCTGCATTGGGCAAGGTTTCTTTGAAATTAGTCCTTGGCAAGTGTTCTTGAATCTGCTCCACAAAGGGGCCAACTTCTCCGACAAAGGTTACCTGACTAGCACCCTTGATTAGCTCAATCACTCGCTCAAAAGGCAAGTGCGCTTCTGGCATGACAGGTTTGGCATTTTCATAAAATCCTGCATAAACATTGTTACGACGCGCATCCATCAAAGGAACGAACAAGCCTTCTTGCTGGTATGGCACCAGAGCTAAGAGACTCGACATACCAACCAACTCGATGTTCAGAGTGTGAGCTAAGGTTTTGGCAGTTGCTACCGCAATTCGCAAGCCTGTGTAGCTCCCCGGCCCTTCCGCTACCACGATTCGGTCCAAATCCTTGGGCGTCCAGTCCAAACTCGCCATCAAAAAATCGATGGCAGGCATCAGAGTAATACTGTGATTTTTCTTGATATTAATCGTCGTCTCGGCAAGAACCTGCTTATCCTCTAAAATAGCGAGAGAAAGAGCCTTGCTGGACGTATCAAAAGCTAATACTTTCATAACACATTCCTATCTTTTTGTCTGCTTACTATTATACTACAAAAGCTGGCACATGGGAATTTTCTTTATCCCCAAACAAAAATGCCCTAGCATAAGCAGGGCATCTAAGCATTTAATCCAAAGTAAAATACAAACCAAACGACATAGGTCACGAGGAGGAGAAAAAGCGAGTAGAGAGTCACAAAACTAATCTTCCACAAGAGCTTGCTTTGTCGTCGTTCCATTTTAGCAAATAGAAGATTCCCCGCATAAACACAAACAACAAAAACAATAAAAGCCACCAAGCGGACTCCGATAGCAAAAGAAAATAAGTTATACATAGGGCAACCTCCTTGACTTAAAAACTATAGGGAATTATGACAAACGATAAAGTCCACTCCCATTATCAAGATAACATATTTTCTTTATTTTTGCAAACGCTTCCCAATAAGTGACTCTATGACTTTCTCGTTCCCATCTTTTACTAATTTTTCATTTTGTGGTATAATTGAAATAATTGTAACGAATCAAGGTCAATCTAGACAAAAAATGGAATAAAATCAAGCAAATATCTGCTAAAAGTTTGGAATAAGCTGACCTGTAAATAGAAAGGAACTATATGATTTACAAAGTTTTTTATCAAGAAACAAAAGAACGTAGCCCACGTCGTGAAACAACACGCGCACTTTACCTAGACATCGATGCCAGCTCAGAACTTGAGGGCCGTATCGCTGCTCGTCAACTTGTCGAAGAAAATCGCCCAGAGTACAATATCGAGTATATCGAACTCTTGTCTGACAAATTGCTAGATTACGAAAAAGAAACTGGCGCCTTCGAAATCACGGAGTTCTAATATGGCCTATACTCTTAAACCTGAAGAAGTCGGCGTTTTTGCCATCGGTGGTCTGGGAGAAATCGGGAAAAATACATACGGGATTGAATACCAAGATGAGATTATCATCGTCGATGCTGGGATTAAATTCCCAGAAGATGACTTGCTAGGTATCGACTATGTCATTCCTGACTACTCTTACATCGTGGACAATATCGACCGCGTCAAGGCTGTTTTGATTACACACGGACACGAGGACCACATCGGTGGGATTCCATTCCTGCTCAAGCAAGCAAATGTCCCTATCTATGCTGGACCGCTTGCCTTGGCTTTGATCCGTGGAAAACTCGAAGAACACGGCCTCTTGCGCAACGCCAAACTTTACGAAATCAACCACAACACTGAGTTGACCTTTAAAAATCTCAAGGCAACTTTCTTTAGAACCACTCACTCTATTCCAGAGCCTTTGGGAATTGTCATTCATACTCCTCAAGGGAAAATCGTTTGTACGGGTGACTTCAAGTTTGACTTTACACCAGTTGGTGAACCAGCAGACTTGCACCGCATGGCCGCTCTTGGTGAAGAAGGCGTGCTCTGTCTCCTATCTGACTCGACAAATGCGGAAGTGCCAACATTTACCAACTCTGAAAAAGTCGTTGGCCAGTCTATCATGAAGATTATCCAAGGCATTGAAGGACGTATCATCTTTGCATCCTTTGCCTCAAATATCTTCCGTCTCCAACAAGCAACTGAAGCCGCTGTTAAGACTGGACGCAAGATTGCGGTCTTTGGTCGCTCTATGGAAAAGGCCATTGTCAACGGAATCGAGCTTGGCTACATCAAAGCTCCTAAGGGAACCTTTATCGAGCCAAATGAAATCAAAGACTACCCTGCAGGCGAGATTCTTATCCTCTGTACAGGTAGTCAGGGTGAGCCGATGGCAGCCCTCTCTCGTATCGCCAACGGAACCCACCGTCAGGTACAACTCCAACCCGGTGATACGGTTATCTTCTCTTCAAGTCCAATCCCTGGAAACACGACTAGCGTCAACAAGCTGATTAACATCATTTCTGAAGCTGGTGTCGAAGTTATCCACGGTAAAGTGAACAATATCCATACATCTGGACACGGTGGCCAGCAAGAGCAAAAACTCATGCTCCGCTTGATTAAGCCAAAATACTTCATGCCTGTCCACGGTGAATACCGCATGCAAAAAGTCCACGCTGGACTAGCAGTGGATACTGGTGTTGAGAAGGACAATATCTTTATCATGAGCAATGGTGATGTGCTTGCCCTTACTGCTAACTCAGCTCGTATTGCAGGTCATTTCAACGCCCAAGACATCTATGTCGATGGAAATCGTATCGGTGAAATCGGTGCTGCTGTCCTCAAAGATCGTCGCGATCTATCTGAAGACGGTGTCGTTCTGGCAGTCGCAACTGTTGACTTCAAATCGCAGATGATTCTGTCTGGACCAGATATCCTCAGCCGAGGCTTTGTCTACATGAGAGAGTCTGGAGACTTGATTCGCCAAAGCCAACGCATCCTCTTCAATGCAATTCGTATCGCACTGAAAAACAAGGATGCTAGTGTTCAATCTGTCAATGGTGCCATTGTCAACGCTATTCGCCCCTTCCTTTATGAAAATACAGAACGTGAACCGATCATCATCCCAATGATCCTTACACCAGATGAAGAATAAATCATAAAACAGCCCCGTCTTCGGAGCTGTTTTTCTCTATGCTTTCTTTTTAGATTAAAACTCAATAAAAATCGAAATCAGACTAGAAGGCTAGGCGAAAGCATAACTTAAGTTAGGTGAGCCGAAGCCGACGACGTATCATTTTGATTTTTGAAGAGTTTTAGAAATACTACGATTTTTACCTTCAAGATACACCATCAAAATAGAAATATCTGCTGGGTTTACTCCCGAAATACGGCTGGCTTGGCCGATGGTTTCTGGATTGATGAGTTTGAACTTCTGACGAGCTTCCGTCGCAATAGAATCAATATCATCCCAATCAATATTGGCTGGAATGCGTTTTTCTTCCATGCGTTTCATCTTGGCAACCTGATCCATGGCTTTTGAGATATAGCCTTCGTACTTGATTTCTGTTTCAATCAATTCGATAATCTTGTCATCCAAGTCCTCTGCTGCTGGTCCGATGAAGGCCACCACATCTTGGTAAGACACTTCTGGACGGCGAAGGAATTCCTTGGCTGTCACCGCATCTGTCAACGGCTTGAAGCCCATCTCCTCAACCTTGGCATTGGTTTCCTTGATCGGCTTGAGTTTGATGCTGTCTAGGCGTTTCATCTCATTTTCAAATTGATTTTTCTTGATTTCAAAGCGAGCCCAGCGTTCATCATCCACAAGTCCAATCTCGCGTCCCATCTCTGTCAAACGCATATCGGCATTGTCATGACGGAGGATGAGACGGTACTCAGCACGACTGGTCAATAGACGGTAGGGTTCAATGGTTCCCTTGGTCACCAAGTCATCAATCATGACCCCAATATAACCGTCACTGCGCTTCAAAATCAACTCAGACTTGCCTTGGATTTTCAGAGCGGCATTGATACCCGCGATAATCCCTTGGCCTGCTGCCTCTTCGTAACCTGACGTTCCATTGGTCTGACCAGCAGTGAAAAGTCCTGAGATTTTCTTGGTTTCCAGAGTCGCACGCAACTGATGAGGCAAGACCATGTCGTACTCAATGGCATAACCTGTCCGCATCATCTCTGCATTTTCCAAACCTTTAATGGAATGAACCAAGTCACGCTGGACATCCTCAGGCAGACTTGTTGAAAGTCCTTGAACATAGACTTCCTCAGTATTGCGCCCTTCTGGCTCAAGGAATAGTTGGTGGCGTTCCTTGTCCGCAAAGCGCACAATCTTGTCCTCAATCGACGGACAGTAACGAGGGCCCACTCCCTTGACCACACCTGTAAACATAGGCGCACGGTGGAGGTTGTTTTGGATAATCTCATGACTGGTACCATTTGTGTAGGTCAACCAGCATGGCACTTGGTCCTTGACATAATCCTCATCACGTGAAGTATATGAGAAGTGATTTGGCGCTTCGTCTCCTGGCTGAATCTCTGTCACGTCATAATTGATAGAAGAAGCCTTGACACGTGGAGGGGTTCCTGTCTTGAAACGACCGATTTCGAGGCCCAATTCCTTGAGATTGTCAGCAAGGTTAATAGAAGCTAGGCTGTGGTTAGGACCTGATGAGTACTTGAGGTCTCCGATGATAATTTCCCCACGGAGGGCCGTCCCTGTCGTTACGATAACGGCCTTAGCAGCATATTCTTGATGGGTCGCTGTACGAACACCGACAACCTTGCCATCTTCCACCAAAATCTCATCAATCATGGTTTGACGAAGGGTCAGATTTTCTTGATTTTCAACTGTCTTGCGCATCTCCTTAGAGTAAAGCTCCTTGTCAGCCTGCGCACGAAGGGCACGAACAGCTGGCCCCTTCCCTGTGTTGAGCATCTTCATCTGGATGTAAGTCTTGTCAATGGTTTTGGCCATCTCGCCACCGAGGGCATCGACTTCACGCACGACAATCCCCTTGGCTGATCCACCAATAGAGGGGTTACAAGGCATGAAAGCTAGCATTTCAATGTTGATGGTCGCAAGTAAGACCTTACAGCCCATACGGCTAGCGGCTAGGGATGCTTCTACCCCAGCGTGTCCCGCACCGATTACAATAATATCGTATTCTTCCGTAAAATTATAAGTCATTTTTTAACCTTTCAAAAATTTCTCGCAAATAAGGAACTAACTTCTCCTCCTCTAGAGCTTGATTCATAGTGACCCATTTAAAGCGTGTATGCTCTTCAGGATCTAATCTGATAATTGGCTTCTCCCCAACCCACTCTGCTTTATAAACTAAGCGAGTAAAGACAGTATCCTTAGAGGTATCCAGTTGACTATCTTCGTGAAGAAGTTTGAGCGAACTGCTATCTAGCCTAACTCCCGCTTCTTCAACACATTCTCTAAGAGCTCCATCTCGCGGAAGCTCACCCTTTTCAACCCCACCACCAGGAATATCCCAATAAGTTGGATAAACGTTGGGTTGTCCTCTTTTAATTTCCGAACGCTGAATGAGCAAATAATCATCACCACTATGAACAAGTACATGGGCAATAAGCTTAACCATCCTTTTCTCTCCTATTCCTCAAGATGGATGTGTCGCAGTTGACCGTCCCAATCTGGTAGGGCTGTTTTTAAAAAGGATGGAACTAGCTGGAAATCCTCAAGCTTATCCAAGTCAATCCATTCACAGGGCTGCCTTTTCTCATCTTCCTGCATGGTCAATGGGGCATCTTCAAGCAAATCCACCAGATAATGAAACTCGATATTGTGATAATAAACACCGTCTTGTTCAAAACGATTTTCAACCACAAAAGCTAGCTGCCCAGCTTGAGCTTTGACACCCAGTTCTTCCCTCACTTCACGGACTACCGCGTCTTCCGTGCTTTCATTGACTTGAATCGCACCGCCGATAGTGTAATACTTGTTCTTGTCTTTGGTAACTAAAAGCTTGCGATTTTGGACAATCAAGGCTGTCGCCCGAACGCCAAAAACTGTATTTCCTACTTTTGTCCGAAAGTCTTGTTGAGTCATTTTTGTCCTTTCCCTTAAACGACACAAAAACAGTCAAAACTCCAAAGAAGTGCAGGACAAAAAAGCCTGCAACATCCATGAGCTTTGACCATCATTTCTATTGCTTTTATTATTGTAGCAAATTGAGAAAATTTGTCAATCTAAATGTACTGACAAACTTGTCCATCTCGATAAGCATTGTCAATCAAGCCGCCACCTAGACACTCTTCGCCATCGTAAAAGACAACTGCCTGTCCTGGTGTAATCGCGCGTTGCGATTCTGCAAAGATAACCTCTGCCTTATCTCCTTTGACATATACAGTCACCTTCGAATCAGGCTGACGGTAGCGGAATTTTGCTGTGCATTCTAGCGTAAATTCCTCTGGCATCTCACGAGTAAAGTGAACTTGACTAGCCTCTAGGCTGGTTGACATGAGCGAATCATGGTAGAATCCTTGTCCTACATAGAGAATATTCTTGCTTAGGTCTTTTCCGACAACGAACCAAGGGGCATTGTCACCACCGTGTTGCCCACCGATACCCAGACCGCCACGCTGACCGATTGTATAATACATAAGTCCTGCATGCTCGCCCATATCGCGACCATCCACAGTCATCATGCGACCAGGCTGAGCTGGTAAGTAGTTGCTGAGGAAATTTTTAAAGTTCTTTTCTCCGATAAAGCAAATTCCTGTCGAGTCTTTCTTCTTAGCAGTCGCAAGGCCTGCTTCTTCTGCGAGTCTGCGAACTTCAGGTTTTTCCAAATGTCCCAGTGGAAACATGGTTTTTTGAAGTTGTTCTTGCGAAAGTTGGCTGAGGAAATAGGTTTGGTCCTTGCCATTGTCCACGCCACGAAGCATGTGAACAGTGCCATCCTCATCACGCGCCACTCGGGCATAATGCCCAGTCGCTACATAGTCTGCCCCCAAGGTCATAGCATAGTCCAAAAAGGCCTTAAACTTGATTTCCTTGTTGCACATAACATCTGGATTTGGTGTGCGTCCTGCACGGTATTCCGCTAGGAAATACTCAAAAACGCGGTCCCAGTACTCTTTTTCAAAATTGACAGAGTAATAGGGAATACCGATCTGATCTGCTACCGCAGCCACATCCTTGTAATCTTCGGTCGCCGTACAGACGCCGTTTTCATCTGTGTCATCCCAGTTCTTCATGAAGATACCGATCACATCGTAGCCCTGCTCCTTGAGCAAAAGAGCCGTCACCGACGAATCAACACCACCACTCATCCCCACGACAACACGTGTTTTAGAGTTATCACTCATGGTAAGTCTCCCATCTATTCGTTTATTCACGATTGAAGGTCGTGTGTGCTTCACGATTGAAGGTCGCTTGAGCAGTATTCATTATAACACGCTTGGTTAGAGAAGACAAGAAAGAGGCTGATAATCTACCAAGCTCTGATTTTATTGATAAAAACTTTAGTCATCATCGTCTCTATAAAAATATTTTCTATACACTCTTGATAATACCAAAATTAATGCCAATATCATACCAAGAGCTATAATGATAGAATTTATTAGATTTATTTTAGTATATCCAATCACTAGTCCAATAATTGGACTAGTAGACATGCTTAGATATAATAAAAATGAATAAAAATGAATCTCACCAATTCCTGCAAAAAAATGTTTCATTTTAAATATCCCAATTTTACCTTTCGTCTTTATAATCCTCTAGCAAATCTATTGACTTCTCTTTTTTTTGAAAAATCTTGACAGCAAATTTACTCCACTTAATGCCACTAAAATTTCAATGGGCAAAAAATAGTAATCCCATATCAAATGAGAAATCAGCAATGTTAGAAATAGTATACAGTCAATATAACTATTCTGAAAATACTCTGTAATTACATAATACAGAAACACCACAACCATCAACATTAAAACAACCATCATAATACTATCATCCTGTCCTTCTCACTAATGCTACTTCCAAAATTTAATTTTTTTATGACTTAGTAACGCAATTCCAATTAGCAATACACCTAAAATAAATAAAAATATCTCCCAAAATTTATTCTCAGTTTTAATGAAAGGTATAAGATACATACTAACCAATATGAAACTTACTCCTAAAAGGGCAGAGACCACTCTGACTTTATCACTTAGTTTAAACATATTTGATTCCCCATAAAATAAGCAGTGACTACGTTTACTGTATCATTTCCCCGTAATAAAGAACTTCTTTATGTAGAGATAATTTCCCATCAAGACACATCATCTCTTCTTGCTCAAGAGCAACATCATTATTTGGTGATACGAGTTTCATGAGATTTCTCCTCTTTAACGTTGCATGGTTAGGATAGCTCTCTAATCAGTAATCGTCGACTGCGTTTAAAGCACTTTGTTACCTAGATAAGATATCCTTTCTCTACCTGATTTGATTTTAAAGAGAACTAAGATTTAACCATATCTATCACACTTCTTATTTTTAAATAATTCATACTCTTTTTCTCTAATAAAGGGAAGTGAAAAATTAGAAAAAATTAGTAGAATTGAAAACAGATATTCGTCTTTTTGTATCACTAAAACATAACCTAAAAATATATAGACAATCAAATCTAGTACAAAAAGAGAAAATATCCTCCTTTTCATCATCTCACTTGAATTAAAGATTCTGTTTAATAGAATCTTTATCGTAGTATCTATACAAATTTTTATCAAAAAGATAAGAGCAAATACACGATTAGCAACTGTACCATGAAGAATAAATGGAAATATAGTTAATATAAAACTAGAAATCTCTAAATATTTTATCCAAGGAGATTGAGACATCTTACTTTTAAACTGACTGATTTTCCTATATTCACTAGCTAATCTAGTATCAAACTCTTTACCAATTTTATTAAAGATTAAGAACTCCAGGATAAAAATACTGATTAATACGATATAAATAGAAACCTTTCCTGGGAAATATTTATTGATTAAAATCGGGAAACTCATTAACAGAACCGAATTTATGGCTAGACAGATAGATACTATTTTATTTTTCACAGAATATAGAGGTAGCGATACTATTGAATAGAGAAACGCTAAAAAAAGAAGCAATAAATACTCAGTACTGCTAATTAACGGCGCCCTTAATGATAAAAATAGATAGGCACCCCACACGATGATATGCGCTTTACGAATTGACTCTACACTACTCATCCTTTTCCTCTTATCTTTGGTTCCATTTTTAAACTATGTCAACCTTTTTCACAACTTTATTTCGACTTTCTTTTTTACTTTTTACACTGCTATGATACAATATTTTTAACAAAATTTTATTGTTTGTTAACTTTTTTCACGAAAAGGAGAAAATCATGCGTTATGATTTCGGAAAGGTCTATAAAGAAATACGTGAGTCAAAGGGGCTGACCCAAGAAGAGGTCTGTGGGGGTGTTCTCTCAAGAACCAGCCTATCAAAAATCGAAAGCGGTAAGACAACTCCAAAATATGAAAATATGGAATTTCTTCTCCGTCAAATCAATATGAGTTTTGAAGAGTTTGAATATATCTGTCAACTTTATCAACCAAGTCAACGTACAGAAATTATGCAAACCTATCTCAATATGCGTTCCATTATCAGGAGCAGCGATCTTGTCAATTTATTTCAAAAATGCCAAGACTACCTCAAGACCCACCACGATCTCCCTATAGAAGAAATCAGAGACATGCTTGAAGTTGTCATTTATATCCGTCAACACGGGACAGGGGAACTATCGGATCACGCAGAACAGGTTGTCAAAAAACTTTGGAGAAAAATTGAAAAACAAGATACATGGTATGAGAATGACCTGAAAATCCTCAATACCATTCTTTTCAGTTTTTCCATTGAATACCTCCATCTCATCACTGGAAAAATATTGCAACGCCTAGAAGTTTATAAAAACTATCAACATTTATATGACTTGCGAATGACAATTCTATTAAACCTTTCCACTATTTACTTATACAATCAAGACAAAAACATGTGTAAGCAAATTTGCTACACCTTGCTAGAGGATGCCAAGAAAAAGAAAAGATACGATATTTTAGCAATCACTCATGTTCGAATAGGTATTTGCACTAGTAATAATCATCTTATTCAAAAGGGCTTCTCCCTTCTGGAGTTAACCGACGAAACCTCAATGCTATCTCACCTCAAAAAGGAAGTAGATACCTGTTATCAAGCAAAGGAAATATAAAAAAGTCGAGGAAATCCCTCGACTTTTGCATCTTATTCTGCTAGTTAGTTCTTAGTACCAACCGTTGTTAAGCCAGAAGTTCTTAGCAGCTATCCATGAACCGTAACGTTCTGCTACATAAGCATCTGCTACACGTTCTTGGTTTTCTGCTGAGTAGTCACCGTTCAAGTATGAATCTGTCAATTGGTAACGTCCAATGTAACGTCCGTTTGTAGCTGTGTAGCTACCGCCTGATTCTTTTTGTGCAATCCATTCTTTAGCTTCTGCTTCAGATCCGCTTACAGTTGCAGCTGGTGCTGAAGTTTCTGCTGCAGCAACAGTTTCTTCTGCTGCAGGTGTGCTTGCTACTGGAGCTGCTTCTTCTGTAGTTTCTGCTGCTGGAGCTGAAACAGTTTCATCTTGAGCAGCTGGTGCTTCATAAGTAGTTGGCGCTGGTGTTACAGCAGGCGCTACAGGGCCATCGATAACCAACTCTTGACCAACATAAATCAAATGAATGTTGTCAATGTGGTTGTTTTCTGCCAATTTCTCAACAGTTGTGTTGTGAGTTTCAGCGATTTCTGAAAGTGTATCACCTTCTTTAACAGTGTAAGTTGATGATTCTTGAGCAGATACAAATGATGGAGCAAATACTGCAAACAAGGCAGCTACTCCTGCAAGGGTTGTTTTAATCTTTTTAGTTGTTGATTTCATATTCGAAAATTCTCCTTCTTTCTATAGTTCTATCATACCCTTTAAATATTACTGTTTCTTGACACTTTTATGTAGAAATATTACAAAATTATTTTTTATTTCCCTAAATAAGGTATTTTTTGTCATAAAAGATACTATTTTTATGCCATTTATAGTGTAAAAAGGTTTTCATCCACAATTAAAGCCAAGACCTTCATTCTTTGATATAATAGAGATAAGAATTTTTATAAGGGGAAACTGATGAAATCACTTCGTTTTCAATCTGTCTTTGATATCATCGGACCAGTCATGATTGGCCCATCTAGTAGCCATACCGCTGGCGCTGTTCGTATTGGGAAGATTGTCTCTTCCATTTTTGATGATACTCCGACAGAAGTCGAATTCCAACTATTTAACTCATTTGCCAAGACCTATCGTGGTCACGGGACAGACCTAGCCCTTGTTGCTGGTATTTTGGGCATGGATACAGATGATCCTGAAATTCCAAACAGTCTGGAGATTGCCCACAAGCGTGGCATCAAGATTGTCTGGACCATTCAAAAAGACAGCAATGCTCCGCATCCTAACACCACTAAAATTACCGTCAAAAATGCCCACAAGACCATCAGCGTAACTGGTATTTCTATCGGTGGAGGAAATATTCAGGTCACCGAACTCAATGGCTTTGCCGTCTCTCTCAATATGAATACACCGACTATCATCATCGTTCATCAAGATATTCCAGGTATGATTGCCCTCGTTACGGAGGCTCTTTCACGCTATGGTATCAATATCGCCCAGATGAACGTTACTCGTGAAAAAGCTGGTGAAAAAGCCATTATGATTATCGAAGTTGATAGTCGCAACTGTGATGAGGCCATCGAAGAAATTCGAAAAATCCCTCATCTCCACAATGTCAATTTCTTTAAATAGGAGGAAGCATGTTTTATTCTATCAAAGAATTGGTCGAGCAGGCAGAACTGGACTTTCAAGGAAATGTCGCAGAACTCATGATTACAACGGAGTTTGAATTGACCGGTCGCGAACGTGAAGAAGTCCTCCTTCTCATGGAGCGCAATCTGGAAGTCATGAAAGCCTCTGTCCAACTCGGCCTCAATGAAAATAAATCTCGTAGCGGCCTGACAGGTGGAGATGCTGCCAAATTGGATCACTACATCAAAAACGGAAAAACTCTATCAGATTACACGATACTCTCAGCTGCCCGAAATGCCATCGCAGTCAATGAACACAATGCCAAAATGGGCTTGGTCTGTGCTACTCCAACCGCTGGAAGTGCTGGCTGTCTGCCCTCAGTTCTAACAGCTGCTATTGAAAAATTAGACCTCAACCACGAGCAACAACTAGATTTCCTCTTTGCTGCCGGTGCCTTTGGACTAGTCATCGCAAACAACGCCTCTATCTCGGGTGCTGAGGGTGGCTGTCAGGCCGAAGTTGGTTCTGCCTCTGCTATGAGTGCTGCCGCCTTGACTCTGGCTGCTGGTGGAACACCTTATCAGGCCAGTCAGGCCATTGCCTTTGTCATTAAAAATATGCTAGGTCTCATCTGTGACCCTGTTGCCGGCTTGGTCGAAGTTCCCTGTGTAAAGCGCAATGCCATGGGAGCCAGCTTTGCCTTTATCGCAGCAGACATGGCCCTGGCAGGTATCAAATCTAAAATCCCTGTGGATGAAGTAATCGATGCCATGTACCAAGTAGGAGCAAGCATGCCAACTGCCTTTCGTGAAACAGCTGAAGGTGGACTCGCTGCCACCCCTACTGGTCGTCGCCTCCAAAAAGAAATTTTCGGAGAATAATCTTATCAAATAGGAGAAACTATGACCTCTATCTCAGCTATCTTTTTTGATCTGGATGGAACCCTCGTGGATAGTTCTATCGGGATTCACAATGCCTTTACCCATACCTTTAAAGAGCTCGGGGTGCCTAGCCCTGATGCCAAAACGATTCGTGGTTTTATGGGACCGCCCCTTGAAAGTAGTTTTGCAACCTGCCTGCCCAAAGAACAAATCGCTGAGGCTGTGCAGATATACCGTTCTTACTATAAGGAAAAAGGCATCCATGAAGCTCAGCTCTTCCCTCAGATTGTAGACTTGCTTGAGGAGTTATCTAGCAATTGTCCTCTCTACATCACCACGACAAAAAACACTCCAACTGCTCAGGATATGACTAAAAACTTGGGAATCCATCATTTCTTTGATGGCATTTATGGTTCCAGCTCTGAAACTCCACATAAAGCAGATGTCATTCGCCAAGCCTTGCAGACACATCAACTAGCCCCTCAACAAGCCATCATCATTGGAGATACCAAGTTTGATATGCTGGGAGCTCAAGAAACCGGCATTCAGAAATTGGCCGTCACTTGGGGATTTGGAGAGCAAGCAGATCTACTAAACTATCAACCTGATTATATCGCCCACAAACCCTTAGAAGTTTTAGGGTATTTTCAATAACATAGACTGGGCAACGACTCTATTTCAGAAGAAAATAAAGTAATACTCAATGAAAATCAAAGAGCAAACTAGGAAACTAGCCGCAAGTTGCTCAAAGCACTGCTTTGAGGTTGTAGATAGAACTGACGAAGTCAATAACCATACCTACGGAAAAGCGACGTTGACATAGTTTGAAGAGATTTTCGAAGAGTATAAGTCTCTACATAACAAAACGCATACTACCAAGTTTTTTGTACTGACCCCAAAAAGTTGGACAAATAATTATTGAAAGGATTTAGTTCTGTACTGCACAGGACTAAGTCCTTTTAGTTTTACCTTAATTCTCTTGTTATTGTAATAATCAATATAGTCTATAATAGCTTGTTCCAATTGATTAAGTGATTTATTTGAAAGCTTCTCTAAGCTATATCCTTGTTTTCTAAGTTTATAGATTTGAACTTTATTATCATAAGTTAATTTCATAATAAAAACACCCCAAAAGTTAGATTTTTTCTGTCTAACTTTTGGGGTGCAGTTCAGTTTCAAGTCCTGATAATATGCGTTTTCTTTTTTATTCAACGTGGGTTGTTTGATTAGCAAAGGCGATAATGGCTTGCTTCAACTCATCTCCTCTGAGAGTTCGGAACTCTTCAATCTTTTGATCGATGGCTTCTAGAGGCATGACATTAACCTTACCAACGAAAATCTTATCCATAACTTGGTTATCAACAAGTTCGGTTGATACCAAGAGTTCTTCGTAAAGTTTTTCACCTGGACGGATTCCAACTTCAACGATTGGAATTTCGCTTTCGGTGTGCCCACTTAGAAGGACCATTTTCTTGGCCAAATCATAAATCTTGACTGGTTTGCCCATATCAAGAATAAAGACTTCTCCATCTTTAGCATAAGCGCCAGCATGGATAACCAAACGGCTAGCTTCTGGAATGGTCATGAAGTAACGGGTCATGCGGAAGTCTGTCACCGTTACAGGACCACCTTCAGCAATCTGACGTTCAAAGACTGGAATCACACTACCACGGCTACCAAGAACATTCCCAAACCGAACTGCACAGTAGGTAGATTGGCTACGTTGGTTAAAGCCAGTGACAATCAACTCAGCCACGCGCTTGGTTGCTCCCATAACATTGGGTGGATTGACCGCCTTATCCGTTGAAATCATAACCATCTTAGGTACTTTGGCTTCATCAACAGCCTTAGCAACATTGTAGGTTCCACGTATATTGTTTTTGAAGGCTTCTTTTGGATTGCGCTCCATCATAGGAACGTGTTTGTGGGCAGCCGCATGATAAACAATAGCAGGCTTGTACTGCTCAAAGACTTGCAACAAACGATCATAGTCTTGAATATCCGCAATCACAGGTACATAATCAATCCCTTGGAATGTACGAATCAATTCATGATACACAAGGTAGATTGAATTTTCCCCATGACCAAGCAAGACAATGCGTTCAGGATTGAAACGGCTAACTTGGCGACAGATTTCAGAACCGATTGAACCACCAGCACCTGTAACTAAGATTGTTTTTCCAGTAAGTTCTGTACCCAAACGCGATTCGTCCAGACGAATTTCCTGACGCCCCAAAAGGTCTGTGATATCAATCTTCTGGAATCCTCCACCTGCTTGGTGAAGTCCCTGAACAACCGTTTCAACCTTAGGCATCTTGTAACATTTGATACCCAGCTTATTACACATCTGCAAGATACGCTCATATTCTGACGGGTCAAGAGACGGAATCGCAACGATCACACGCTCTATTTGATGACGTTTGGCTAATTCAGGCAGATTGTCATAAGAGCCCAAAACAGGAATCCCACCAAGTTTTTGACCCTTTTTCTTAGCATCCTTATCTAAAATACCGACAAGTTCCAAATCACTGGTTGGATGTTGGTAACTATCCATAAAGAGAGCCCCACCATCACCGGCACCAATCAAGAAGGTCCGACGGTGTTCTCCATCACCACTACCTTTTTTGCGCCTTGAATAGATTAACTGCCAAGTAATCCGTGGCAATAAAATCAAGAAGGTACTCAACAAGATAAAGAGCACGATAAAACGGATAGAGAAGAGTGGTAAAAAGGCATAGCAAATACTATATGACAAGATACTGCTAGCAGACACACCAAAAAAGATTTTCATGAAATCCGTAATCTTGCTGTAACGACTAATACTAGCGTTCAACCCCCAAAAAGCAATCATCAACTGATAAAACAAGAAGGCCAAACTCGTATAGATAATGTAGTCAACAGGTGCTGGATTAATCAAGCCGTAGAATAAGATATAAGATACAATGATGGAAACCACCATACTCAAAATATCAAATATGCCCCAGAAGACCTGTTTTTGTTGTTTATTTAAAATTTCCACCAGATCAATGACATAATCTGTGAGTTTTTTATTCATAGAAATTTACTCCTCCTTAAAAGAGTTTTACTATATTGTTATTGTATCACATTTTAATTTATTTGGCTTATTTCTCCAAATAAATTACTGTTCCCTTGTACTCTTTCTTCCATTTAAATCCTCTAATTAAACCTACAATCGTCCCAAGGCCATAAGCAAAGTGAATGAAAAATAAAAGAAAGGGCATCACAATTAGAAATCCATTTTTATGTTTTAATAAAGTTAACAAAGTGAGTAATAATAAAAGTAGAAAATAGGCACCTAATAATAAAGTTATGAATACGAATGTGATCGGTAACAATGCTAGACTAAACACAAGACTCAAAACAAATAAACAAGGAACATAGTGAAATAATGATAAACACTTAGGCTGAACATGACTTGTCAAGCCAATCCACAAACCATTTGAATACTTTTGATGCAGCATTTTCTTGAATGTTGGTCGAATATACTGATAAGATAGAATACTTGGGCTATAGCGGATTTTATAACCATGTTCTCGAATTCTATAATGAATATCATTATCTTCCGTTCGACCAAGTTGCTCATTTACTAAACCAACCTTCTGGAAAACCTCTCGTTTATACATCCCATGGAAAATAGAAGAAACATATCTATCCTCGGAACTATTTCGATAATTGGCAATGCTACTGCCAAACATATTTTCCTCAACAAGATGCAAGGTCTCTGCCCATTTTCCCTTTCCTTCAACAATCGTCGGTCTAGGTCCCCCACAGACAAATTCACCTTGTTGAATAACAGCCACATTATTCATTACAAAACTCTCAGTAACTTTTGAATGAGCATCAATTTTTAAAATAAGGTCCCCTACAGAATGTTTAACTCCCAGGTTAAAACCACTAGCTTGATTTTTCTTAGGATTGTTATACAATCTGATTGAGTTAAACTCTGTGTCTTCTTTTATAAATTGCTGAATGATGGCTGTTGTCCCATCTGTAGACATAGCATTTATAAATAGAATTTCAATATTTTCTTTAGGATAGGTTTGATTTTTTAAGTCTTCAATTAGACCAGGCAGATATTTTTCTTCATTGTATGCACTGATTACAATGGATACGAGAAGACTTTCAACATTTTGAGTCACTACTACTCTCCTGAATTTTTCCTTCCACTATTTTATCATAATTTTCATGACTTTCCCATTTTTATCTTGAAAGCCAGAAACCTTACTTGACATTATAGTGAAAAAGCCTTAAAATAAGCTGTTATTAAAATCAGTTAGAAGAGGTATTATATGAAAAAGCAATCACTTTTTTTTGTTCCAGGTATTATCCTGATTGGTGTTTCCTTGCGGACTCCTTTTACTGTTTTACCCATTATATTGGGAGATATTTCGCAAGGGCTGGGGGTAGAAGTTAGTTCGCTTGGTGTCTTGACCAGCCTTCCCCTCCTCATGTTTACCCTCTTCTCCCTATTTTCTACCCGATTAGCTCAGAAAATCGGCTTGGAGCATCTCTTTACCTACAGTCTCTTCTTCTTAACCATTGGTTCTCTGATTCGACTAATCAATCTACCCCTCCTCTATCTAGGAACCTTGATGGTTGGGGCAAGTATCGCAGTCATTAATGTTCTGCTTCCTAGTCTTATCCAAGCTAATCAACCAAAGAAAATTGGTTTTCTGACCACCTTATATGTAACGTCTATGGGGATTGCGACGGCTCTGGCTTCCTATCTAGCCGTGCCTATTACACAAGCCAGTTCTTGGAAAGGACTTATCATCCTCCTCACCTTGCTCTGTCTAGCAACTTTTTTGGTCTGGTTGCCAAATCACCGCTATAATCACAGACTGGCTCCTCAAACCAAACAGAAAAGCCAAACAAAGGTCATGCATAATAAACAGGTCTGGGCAGTTATTGTCTTTGCAGGTTTTCAATCCTTACTCTTTTACACTGCTATGACCTGGCTACCTACAATGGCTATCCATGCAGGCCTATCCAGTCACGAAGCTGGCTTGCTTACCTCTATCTTCTCTCTTATTAGTATTCCTTTTTCAATGACCATCCCAAGCCTGACAACCAGCTTGTCAACTCGCAACCGTCAGCTCATGCTTACTCTGGTTTCACTAGCTGGCGTGGTCGGCATTTCCATGCTCTTCTTCCCGATCAATAATTTCATTTACTGGCTTGCTATCCATCTCTTCATCGGAACCGCAACCAGTGCCCTCTTCCCTTATCTCATGGTCAACTTTTCACTCAAGACAAGCGCCCCTGAAAAGACAGCCCAATTGTCTGGCCTATCTCAAACAGGAGGCTATATCCTAGCAGCATTTGGGCCAACCCTCTTTGGTTACAGTTTTGACCTGTTCCATTCTTGGGTGCCAGCTGTAGCTGCTCTCTTGCTCGTCGATATCCTGATGACTGTGGCCCTCTTTACAGTGGACAGAGCTGATAAAATCCTTTAAACTTCTAGTGTTTCCTAGAAGTTTTTTATATATAAAAATTTTACACATTTCTCTTGACAGGGCTTTCTTTTAGATGTACAATGTATGTGTAGAAAAATTATATATAAAAATCTTACACATTAGAAAAGGAGGTTCCCCATGTACTTTCCAACATCCTCTGCCTTGATTGAATTTCTCATCTTGGCCGTACTGGAGCAGGATGATTCTTATGGTTATGAGATTAGCCAAACCATTAAGCTGATCGCTAATATCAAAGAATCTACACTCTATCCTATCCTAAAAAAATTGGAAGGCAATAGCTTTCTGACAACCTATTCTAGAGAGTTCCAAGGTCGCATGCGCAAATACTACTCCTTGACAAATGGTGGTATAGAACAGCTCGTGACCCTAAAAGATGAATGGGCACTCTATACAGACACCATCAATGGCATCATAGAAGGGAGTATCCGCCATGACAAGAACTGAATACCTGACTCAGCTAGAACTTTATCTCAAAAAACTGCCTCAGGCTGACCAAATTGAAGCCATGGACTATTTCAGGGAACTCTTTGACGATGCTGGAGTCGAAGGAGAAGAAGAACTCATCGCTAGCTTGGGAACTCCTAAGGAAGCAGCTCACGAAGTCCTATCTAATCTTCTCGATAAAAAAATCAATGAGGCACCCGCTCAAAAAAATAACCGACAAATTTTGCATATCGCCTTGTTAGCTCTCCTTGCAGCACCCATCGGTATTCCTCTGGGAATCGCCATCCTCGTGGCCCTGTTCGGAATCCTTGTGGCAGCTTTGACTGTCATTCTGGCTTTCTTTGCGATTTCCATACTTGGTATCATTGGCGGATTCCTATTTTTAGTTGAAAGTTTTACTATCTTAGCCCAAGCCAAATCAGCCTTTATCTTGATTTTTGGTTCTGGTTTACTGGCTATCGGTGCTTCTTCACTAGTCTTACTAGGTATTTCCTATGTAGCCCGCTTCTTCGGCCTACTCATTGTTCGCCTGGTGCAATTTGTTCTTAAAAAAGGAAAGAGAGGTGATCATCATGCATAAATTGACAAGAGGATTTCTCATTTTTGGTGTGGTGACTACCGTTGTCGGATTTATCCTGCTCTTTGTAGGTATCCAATCTGACGGGATCAAGAGCCTACTTGCCATGTCCAAGGAGCCTGTCTATGATAGTCGGATGGAAGAGTTGACCTTTGGCAAGGAAGTCGAAAATTTAGAGATCACTCTCCACCAGCACGCTCTGACCATCACAGACTCTTTCGATGATCAAATCCACATTTCTTATCATCCATCTATTTCTGCTCACCATGATCTTATCACAAATCAAAACGATAAAACGCTGAGCCTCACTGATAAGAAACTGTCTGAAACTCCATTTCTCTCTTCTGGAATTGGCGGGATTCTCCATATCGCAAGTAGCTACTCTCGTCGTTTTGAAGAAGTTATTCTCCAATTGCCAAAAGGGAGAGCTCTCAAAGGGATCAACGTGTCAGCCAATCGTGGACAAACCAGTATCACTAATGCTAGCCTTGAAAATACGACCCTCAATACAAACAGCTATATCCTCCGAATTAAAGGAAGTCGTATCAAAAACAGTAAACTCACAACCCCTAATATAGTTAATATCTTTGATACAGACCTTACAGATAGTCAGCTAGAATCAACAGAAAATCACTTCCACGCTGAAAATATTAAAGTATATGGTAAAGTAGAACTATCTTCTAAAAATGCGCTCAGTATCATGCTAACTCAAAAAGAAAGCCAAGAAATCAACTTAGACCTATCAAGTCACTATGGTCCTATTTATCAGTTATCAAGAGATGAGAGTCAACGCCACCCCAACGAATTAAGCAACCCTTACAAAACTGAAAAAACTGATGCAAAAGGTCAACTCATAGCTAAGGCTAAAGATTATATTAGTCTTGAAACTACAGCCAACAGACCTTAACAAATCTACTTATATCTACCAAAATGATGTATATACAACTAAAAAGGAGGTTCTACCATGAAACAAGAATGGTTTGAAAGTAATGATTTTGTAAAAATAACAAGCAAGAACAAGCCTGATGAACAAGCCCAAGATGTTGCAGACAAGGCTGAAGAAACAATAGCCGATCCCGATACACCAATTGAAAAAAATACTCAAGTAGAGGAGGAAGTCTCTCAAGCTGAAGTCAAACTTGAAAACCAGCAAAAAGAGAAAATTGAAACACCTGAAGATAGTGAAGCGAAAACAGAAATAGAAGAAAAGAAAGCATTAGATTCTACTGAAGAAGAGCAAGACCTTTCTAAAGAAACAGAAAAAGTCACTATAGCTGAAGAAAGCCAAGAGGCACTTCCTCAGCAAAAACCAACTACGAAAGATCCCCTTCTTATCAGTCAATCCTTAGAAAGTCCCTATATCCCCGACCAAGCTCCAAAATCTACGGATAAATGGAAAGAGCAAGTGCTTGATTTTTGGTCTTGGCTAGTGGAAGCGATCAAATCTCCTACAAGCAGTCTTGAAACAAGTAGCACACACAGTTACACAGCCTTTCTCTTGCTCATTCTGTTTTCTGCATCTTCCTTTTTCTTTAGTATCTACCACATCAAACATGCTTACTATGGACATATAGCAACTATGCATAATCACTTCCCTGAACAATTTGCTTCATTAAATCTCTTTTCGATTATCTCTATCCTAGTAGCAACAACACTCTTCTTCTTTTCATTCCTCTTGGGTAGTTTCGTTGTGAGACGATTTATCCACCAGGAAAAAGACTGGACGCTAGAAAAGGTTCTCCAACAATATAGTCAACTCTTGGCAATTCCAATCTTCCTCACTGCTATTGCTAGTTTCTTTGCCTTCTTTGACAGCCTACGATTTACAGCTCTCTTGTGTGTGATTAGCATTGGAATCATTCTGCTTGCCAGTCTCCATATCATTACAAGACCAAGTCAAGCAAGTGAAACCGACTCCTTCTATCAATTATTCTTGTCTGTCCTTGTGAACGGAGTCATTATCCTCCTCTTCTTTGTAGCTGAAGTGGCACTGATTGGAGATTATCTCCGTATCTTGGCCTTTCTTTAAACTTCATACTCTTCGAAAATCTCTTCAAACCACGTCAGCTTCGCCTTACCGTAGATATATGTTCCTGACTTTGTCAGTCTTATCTACAACCTCAAAACAGTGTTTTGAGCAGCCTGCGGCTAGCTTCCTAGTTTGCTCTTTGATTTTCATTGAGTAGCAATCCTGTCTTTCATGGCAGGATTTTTTCTATGCCAAAAAGCAAGTCGATTGACCTGCTTCTGCTTTACTTTTCTTGTGCTAATGTTTTAAAATCTTGTCCTAGGATGGGTTGTACTTCTAATTGATTAGCATCTAGTTGGTGGTAAGATGCTGATGGTAGTGACTCTAGGAATTTTGCATAGCCCAAGCGAGCAATGGCTTCATAGTCTTCTGGTTTAGAGCCATCTCCTGTGATTTGAACCAAGTCAATTTCCCACTGGACTTCCTTATCCAGCAATTGCTCAATATAGGCTGCAGGAACAAATGGTTCTCTCGGTAACACTGTCTTGACTCCTTGAGCTAGATGGTAAACACCATGCACTTGCCCTTCTCCATCCTGATAGAAGGAAACTCTTGCAAAGTAGGCATCTGTCTCTTGAACCGCACGCACACGCGCTTCAAATTGAGCCAAGCCATCTTCCTCTAAAAAGCTTTTCAAGTCCTCATGACCAAAGAAAACAGGATTAAAAATTCCTTGGCAAATCGTAAAACGGGCTACAGTGTCTGCTAGATAGGCTTGAATACTTGCTCGGAAATAAGCTTCAAAATCAAAACCATCTAGTCCTTCAATCTCAGTTCCTGTATAAGCAAGTAGAGCATCTAAAAATGATTTGATAATCTGCCAGTCTGTCTGCGTTAGTAGGTCAGGAAGATCGACACGGTAAGCCTTTTGACCATCAGCATAACTGATCTTAAAAAGAAATTGTGATTGCCCCACTATCGCACACTCGATATACTCGAGACGATTAAGAGGCTGACGGAGATAGACTGCATCATAGCTGTGTGACTCCAAGCCATCTACTAATGCCAAGATAGACTTGGCAGTCAAAATTTCCTGTTCTCCTAAAATGCTCTGTTTATTTGGAATAAAAAATGTTTTCGCCATAACTGGACTCCTTTGAAATCGTTTACATATAGTATACCCTATTTTTCTGAAAGATACAGAAACAAACTTTAGATTTTTGAGTAAAAAGCATAGAAAAACAGCCCCTAAGGACTGTTTAATCTTATACAGTAGCTGCTTGATCCAAGCTTTCACCGATAGCAGCTAGGCGCTCAATCACTTCAGCTTGTGTCAATTCATTTTCTGAAACATAGCGGTTACGTGGGTGAACACGGCACTCATGTGAGCATCCACGAAGGTACTTGTCTTCATTTTCTTCTGATGTCAAGATACGACGGTTACAGAATGGATTTCCACAGTTGACATAACGTTCACATGGTGTTCCATCAAACCAGTCTTTTCCTACGATAGTTGGGTTGACATGGTTAACATCTACGGCAATACGCTCGTCAAAGACGTACATTTTCCCATCCCAAAGCTCACCTTGGACTTCTGGGTCTTTACCGTAAGTTGCGATTCCTCCGTGCAATTGGCCAACATCTTTGTAGCCTTCACGAACCATCCAACCTGAGAATTTCTCACAGCGAACACCACCTGTACAGTAAACCACGACGCGCTTGTCCATGAATTTTTCTTTGTTGTCACGAACCCACTGTGGCAACTCACGGAAGTTGCGGATATCTGGGCGGATAGCCCCACGGAAATGTCCTAAGTCGTACTCATAATCGTTACGTGTGTCAAGGACAACGGTATCTTCGTCAAGAAGGGCTTCTTTGAACTCTTTTGGAGACAAGTAAGCACCTGTTGTTTCAAGTGGGTTGATGTCGTTGTCAAAGTCGTTGTCTTCCAAACCAAGGTGGACAATTTCTTTCTTGTAGCGAACAAACATCTTCTTGAAGGCTTGTTCATTTTCTTCGTCAATCTTGAACCAGAGGTCTTCCATTCCTGGGAGGCTATGAACGTAGTCCATATATTTTTGAGTTGTTTCGTAGTCACCTGAAACTGTTCCATTAATTCCCTCGTCAGCGACTAGGATACGGCCTTTAAGGCCGATTGATTTACAGAAAGCCAAGTGGTCTGCAGCAAATTGCTCTGCATTTTCAATTGGAGTATAAAGGTAGTAAAGTAAGACACGAATATCTTTTGCCATAAGATTTGTTCTCTTTTCTATTCTTAAATTTTCTAAATTTTTTATTTATCCATACTAGTATACCTGCTTAAGAAAACGAATGCAATTTATTTGACTGGAAATTTTAGAAGGTGGCCTGTCCCTGCACTTCATCAGTAACCATAGCGAATCGCCGACAATTCTCTCAATTTTTTGATTTGCTCAGCTTGACTTTCTGACAAAGTCAGCTTATTGTCAATCAACACACGTGAGATGTCAACATTCATTTGACTCAATATAAATGGAGTCGAAGTCCCATCGTTCTTTAATCGTCTTTTATAAATCACTAATTGATTTTTCAAGGGGGTCAGTTGAGACACTTCCTTTATATCTTCTACTAGATAATCTATGATAGTCATGGCTTCACAACGCCTTTCACTTCCTCCTGCAAACCATTTTAATGTTGTCATTCTTATTTTCCTCCTGAAACTCACTTATAAATTGATAAACTATCATTCCTAACTCTGTACCAATACTTTACCCAAATACCCTGTTTAAAAAAGTCAGCAAAAATGGTAATGTTGCGAAAATATTATTGATCACATGCACCGCATAGGAAGGATAAATACTCTTGGTATAGCGGGTCAAACTAGCAAAGATGATGCCAGATGTTGCAAAGATGAAGATATCTAACAAACTAGGCAGGCTTGAAAAATGAGGAAGAGCAAATAAAATTGACGGAAGAAGCAAATCAAGGCCAAATCTCGAATGCTTAAAAAAGGCGTGTTGCAGTAATCCTCTATAGATCAGCTCTTCCATAAGTGGAGTCAGAAAGAACAAAGTTATATAGATACCTAGCTCAGCAAAGTTGGTCCCACTATAACCGATCAATACAGCCCAACCTTCAGCAGTTGACTGAACATGTTTAGCTGTCTGAACGTTAAAAGAGATCTGGAGCACTACCACTAATACTGTCAAAATCGAATACCAAAGCCATTTTTTTCTTGGAATGCGAAAGAGATAACCATGGCCTGTCTTAATCAGAATCCAAATCATGACTCCGCTAAATAGCAAACTCAAGAGATTTCTAATCCAGAAAAAATTGCCAATCTGGGAAGAAAATTGCCAATCTGGGAAGAAAATTGCCAATAATTTTGGACAATAAGCGTTAGCTGAGAAAGGCCAAATACGAAAAATAGGTAAGACAAGACTGCACTTATTTTGAAGACAAGCTGATACTTTTTCATGTGATCCCTCCTTTGTAAACTCGAACATCTCTAATATAAGCCATATTTCCCCAAATTCTTGCTCTAAATCCTAAATAGTGCTTGAGATTTCCTAAATGGTTAAAATAATGAAAATGAGAGAACAGGAATATCTATGTCTTTGTTTCAAAAAATCACTGCCTTCCCCAGATAAGTCTGAGGAAAACAGTGATTACATTTTTAGGAATTAGGAATGAATACACAAAATCAATTGATCTTATGATTTTTTGTTTTTCAAGAATTCATCGTATTGTTTTTGCATTTCGTTCAATACTTTTTCGTAGGCACCTTCAGATTTCAATTTTTCCATCAATTCTGGAATAGCTTTATCTGGGTCTACAGTACCAGTGTTGATAGCTGTATCGAATTGTTGCATTGTGTTAGAGATTGCTGAGATTTCAGATTTCACACTGTCAGTGTTAAAAATGAATCCAAGCGCTGGAGATTCTTTAGCTTCTGCCAATTGTTTCTTAGAATCTTCGATTTGTTGGTCTGTAACGTTTTCGTTGATGTAAAGAATCCAGTTGTTACCAGTGTTCCATCCACCCATGTGAGTGTTTCCTTTGTAGCCATCAAGAACGCGAACACGGTTTTCTTTACCTGAAATTTTTTCCCAGTTCTTGCCTTCTGGACCATAAACAAGACCATTCAAGAGTTCTGGGTTAGTGTTCAAGAGGTTCAACACTTCCATTGATTTTTCTTTGTTCTTAGAGTTATTTGAGATGACAAAGTTAGCAACTTGTGTTGTTTGGTTTTTCTTGATGAAGTTAGTGATTGGTTTGATTTGGATATCTTTGTTCGCAACACGTGAAAGCAAGCTGTTACCGTAGTCAGCTGGTCCTACTGTTTCTTCACGAACGAACCAAGTATCTTGTTGAAGGTCAAATGAAGTATCGCTTGTTGCTACGTCTTTTGGAATGTAGCCAGCTTCATAGAATTTGTGAAGAATCTTCAAGTGTTCTTTGAAACGAGGTACTTCGTAACGGTTTACAATCTTAGTAGTGTCCCCTTCAAGGTCAATAACGAATGGAAGTCCGTTTGGAACTGGGTAGTCAAAATTATCAGATGGGATGAAGTTCTTAGTTACCGCAAATGGCACTACATCTGGAGCTTTTTCTTTGATTTGTTTCAAGACTGGTTCAAGTGTTTCATATGAAGTGACACCTGAAATATCGATACCGTATTTAGCAAGAAGAGTTCCGTTAAAGGCGAAGTTTTGAGATGATGCAACGTTGGCTGCAACTGGAACTGCGTAAATTTTACCGTTAATGCTGTTACCTTTGATGTAAGCTGGGTCAAGTGCTTTGTAAAGCTCTGCCCCTTCTTTCTTGTACAAGTCAGTCAAGTCAGCATAGGCACCTTTTTGAGCATTTACAACATAGTTAGATGCAAAGGCGATATCGTAATTTTCACCAGATGATGTGATAACTGACATTTTCTTATCATAGTCACCCCATCCAAGATATTGGATATCCAATTTGGCACCAACTTTTTCACCGATGATTTTGTTAGCATTTTCTAGCAATTCATCCAAGTTATCTGGTTTGTCACCGATTTGGTACATTTTGATAACAGGTTTTTCACCTGAAGCTGAATCAGCAGCTTTCTTGTTGTTACCTGAAAGGTTTCCACAAGCAGCGAGACCAGCAGCCAAAGCGACTACGCTAGCAGATGCAAAAGCATATTTTTTCCAGTTTTTCATGACAAAAACTCCTTTTTTTATTTTTAAACTTATAAACAATGTAATGATCTTAACTTCACGCAAGGAAAGTTTGGAAATTAGAAAGGGTATTTCTCGACAAGTACTATTCTTTCACACCACCGATAGTCAAACCTTTTACAAAGTAGCGTTGGAAGAATGGATACAAAATCGCGATTGGAAGGGTTGCGACCACAACCATGGCCATACGACCTGTTTCTTTTGGAAGAGCAACTCCCAGTTGACCAGAAAGGCCGACTGCTTTGGCGATGTAATCCATATTTTGTTGGATTTGCATGAGCAAATATTGCAATGGATACAAGTTGTCACTCTTAATGTAAAGAAGGGCGTTGAACCAGTCATTCCAGAAACCAAGAGCTGTCAAGAGCGTGATGGTTGCGATACCTGGTAGTGACAATGGTAAACAGATTTGGAAGAAGATCCGGGCTTCACTGGCACCATCGATACGAGCAGATTCTAGAATAGCTTCTGGAATGGTCTTCTTAAAGAAGGAACGCATCAAGATGATGTTAAATGGTGAGAGAAGCATTGGAACAATCAAGGCCCAAACTGTATCACCAAGTTGAAGCAAACGAGTGACCACGATATAGCCTGGTACCAAACCAGCATTGAACAACATACTAAGAAGGGCAAAGATCGTAAAGAATCTGCGATACTTAAAGGTTGTCCGTGAAATGGCGTAAGCATAAGTTGTTGTGATAAAAACGTTTGTG
This sequence comes from Streptococcus sp. 714, assembly GCF_013277115.1. Classification (GTDB taxonomy): domain Bacteria; phylum Bacillota; class Bacilli; order Lactobacillales; family Streptococcaceae; genus Streptococcus. The sequence goes on along the minus strand of NZ_VMMH01000003.1, from coordinate 11,481 downwards.
ATAGTCCCCACCACTGTTACAAAGACTGAGATGAAGAGGGCTTGGAGGATTTTATCCTTAAACTGTGCCAAAAATTCAAAACCGTCTAATCCAAATTGGGATGGGAAGAAGCTATATCCATTTTGAAGGATACTCTTTTCATCTGTCACCGAAATAACAATAACGAATACGAAGGGTAGGATACAAGAGAGGGCGATCAAACCAGAAATGGTACTGAAGAAGATATCTGCTTTCTTACTGAAGGAGTGAATGCCGACATTATCAATTTTTTCTTTTTTAATTTTCTTTTCTGCCATATTCTCCTCCTTTCTAGAACAAGGCTGAGTTTGGATCAACTCGTCTTGCAAGTAAGTTTGATAGGATAACCAAAAGCAAACCGACTACTGATTGGTAGAGACCTGCCGCTGAAGCCATCCCGATATCCGCTGTCTGGGTCAAACCATTATAAACATATACGTCCAAGACGTTGGTTACGTTATAAAGCTGACCAGCATTATGGGGGATTTGGTAGAAGAGACCGAAGTCTGCACGGAAGATATTTCCTACTGCCAGGATAGTCAATACGGTTACCAACGGTGTTAACTGTGGAATGGTTACATTGCGAATTCGTTGCCATTTGCTAGCACCGTCCACCGTTGCTGCTTCATAGTAGGTTGGATCAATTCCCATGATTGTTGCATAGTACATGACACTGCTATATCCAAAACCTTTCCAAATACCTAGGAAAAGTAGGAGATATGGCCAGATACCTAAGTCAGCGTAGAAATTGATTTCCTTCATTCCGATAGACTCTAGGAAATGGTTGAACACCCCTTTATCAATGTTTAGGAAGGCATCTGTAAAGAAACTGATGATAACCCAAGACAAGAAGTAAGGGAACAACATGGAAGTTTGGAAGATCTTAACCATTCTCTTAGAACGGAGTTCACTGAGAATAATGGCAATCCCTACAGATACAATTAAACCAATAAAGATAAAGCCGAGATTGTAGAGGACAGTATTTCGTGTAATAATAAAGGCGTCTTTTGAACTAAATAAGAATCTGAAATTATCGAGTCCGACCCATTTACTATTCATGATACTATCTATGAAACCATTACTAGTCATGTGGTAGTCTTTGAAGGCAACCACGTTCCCAAATACTGGAATGTAGAAGAATAGAATCAACCAGAGTGCCCCTGGCAAAACCATCAAGAGAAAGATCCAGTTATCTCTCAAGGTTTTTGAAAACTTATTCATAATTTCCTCCCTTTTTTATTTTGATACCCATCTAAAAATTCCTTTTTAGACTTTTGATAACGATTACATTATTAGTATACTCCTATTTGAAGGTTAGGTTAAACTACTAATTATAGAAAAAACTCCACAAATTATTTTATGTGGAGTACTTTTGAAGAAAGGGATGTTTCACGAGAAACACTCTGCATAAGCCACAGTATTCTTGTTCTAAGTCGTGTAAATCGTTGAGGCTGTCGCGATGGTATGCCACTGGTTGGCTGTTGTAGCTGCGAAATCCTTATCTGCGTAGAAGTCAGTAAATGGCAGGATTTCCACTTCTAACTCGTCAATACGGTCAAGCTGACCTGCCAGATAAGCCTCAATACGACTTTCTGCTCGCTTGATGCGTTGCAAGAGTCCGCCCATACGGATGTCAACTGTATCCAAGCCAAAGACCTTGTTTTCTTTCAGCCATTGGTGGCTAAAGAGAGCATGGAAGTGTTCGATTTGGCTTCTGAGTTCTGGTAATTCTTGTCTTGCGATTTCTTGCAGATTGTCCTTATCATCCGTTTGGTAAGCCTGACGAATGCGTCGTCCCACATCGACTTTGCTACTTAAAATATGGTTCAACTGGGCCTGAGTTTCAAAAAGATAGGCATAGTTTCCAGCTTTTTCTTTAATGTCAGCAAGCGTCTCAGAAGCCTGAGAGAAGTGTGGCTTGTCCTGTTCAGGTGTCATGTGTCGATCAAGAATCGGGCAGAGAACATCCTGATAAAAGACATAGCGGTTGGGATTGATGCCACTGAGATTGCTTGGTAGGTCTGGCAAGAGGTTGGCAAGGTCAATCTGCATAAAATCTTCAACCGATAGACCTGTATTGGTCTGGAAATGAGCAGACAGTCGGTCTAGGTCATTGCGATAGCTGAGTTCTGCCCAGATTTGCAAGCTCGGTAAGATAGAGAATTGGGCTGTTTCACCACCATTATCTCCCCAACCCGTCACAATGACTTCTTTGATGTCATTGGCACGGCAGGCTTTATTGGCCTCGATAGCCACTAGACGGCTGAAATGATTATTGGGTGTGAAACCAATCCACTTCCAAGCACCACCTGCAAAGGCGATATCCTGACTAATCTTGTGGTGGTTACTAAAGTTGCGATTGTATTTTTCCTCGCTATCCTGATAATAGTCCCAGTAAACCAAGGTTACACGGTCTTTGAGACGGTCTAGGTAGATACGAGTTTCTTCTGGAATTTCCACATCACGGTCGTACTGGCCATCTGCTGACATGAGCTTGAAGAACATATCGCTCCACATCTGGCAGTGGAATCCATATTTGTCTGCAATATCCAGCACGCGCTCCAAGTGTTGGCACATGAGAAGACTACGATCCACAACACCGTTTAAGATAAGATAGCGTCCCAAACCAACCAAGTGGGCTTCGTCCATCCCGATATTGACCTTGCGAGTCTTCAGTTTAGATAGAGTAGCAAACATGCCGTCAATCAGGTCATAAACCTTTTCTTCGCCGATAAGGAGGATATCCTCCACATCACGGAGCTCCTGCACTTCCTTGACACCCCATTTAACGAAGGCCGACAAGTGGGCCAAGGTCTGGATGCAAGGCACAAAGGTCATGTCAAACTGTTGGGCATAGGCTTCGATTTCCTGCAACTCCTCAGCCGAATAAGCCCCGCGGAAATAGCCAAAGTAAGGTTGTCCTTCAATCTGGTAGGTGTCTTCCATATAGAGCTCAAAGGTTGAGTAACCCATGAGAGCCAAGACCTCAATCATCTGCTTGGCAGAAGCCACATTCAGCACCGCATTTCGTGAACAGTCAGCCATATAGGCTAAATCTTCATAAGCCGCCTGTTCCTCAATCTCTACTTTGTTACCTTCTACTAGAGCTGCTGCCAACAAGGACAAGGAGCGATAGAGTTGATGAGGTTTACGGTAGGTCAATTGATAATGACCACCCTCACCCTTGATAGAGATAGAAGCTTGGTCAGACTGAGCGACAGCTACCTCTACATCTGGTAGCGAAATGTGCTTTGTCAGCAAGTCGATTGCCTGAGTTTGTTTGTCACTAATTCCTGTAAATCTTACCATTGATTTTCCTCCTGTAACCAGTTGACAAGGGCACCGTAAAGATTAGCATCTGCATGATAGGTGCAGGCTTGGATAACTGGTGCGACCGTATATTCTTCGTAGGTATCGACAAAGTCATCTACAGCCTTCTTGACACCTTGAATAAAATCTGGATTTTGACTGATAGAGCCTCCCAGACTGATGACATCTGGGTCGATGAGATACTGAATATTGAGCAAGCCTTGCGCCAGATTACGGTTCATGCGCTCAATGGCTTCTTGACAAAGGGCATTTCCTGCTTCGGCCTCTTGGTAAATCTTGCGACCGTCCCAGTCAGTCTGACCAGATTTTTCAATCACGTAGCGCACCATATTCCCAGTTGACGCTAGTTGCGACCAGTTGTTGAGCTTTTCAGCAGGGGCAAGGGTTGTCATGTAGCCAAATTCCCCACCCAGGCCGTGGCGACCTCGGTGAAGTCTCCCATTGATAATCATGGCTCCGCCAATCCCTGTCCCAATCACGACACAGGCTGCATTTTCAAGTTCTGGATAAGCCAGTAATTCACTGAGTCCAACGCAGTTGGCATCATTTTCTAGATGGACAGGAATCTGATAAGAGCTAAGCGTCTCATACCACGAAAAGCCGTGAATGTAGGGCACCGCACTGAAGCCATCAATCACACCTGTCTCTTGATTGACAGCGCCTGGAACGCTCATAGCAATCCCGCTGTAATCCTGTTCTGACAAGCACTGGTCTATCCAAGCTAATAAATCCTCCAAACTTTCTGGAGTTGGAATGCTTTTCTTATCCAATATTTTCCCATCAGGAGTAAGACTGGCAAACTTAATCCCAGTCCCTCCGATATCAATCGTTGCAATGGTCATTGTTTTTACCATAAAAAGGGGCGAATCAGCAGTTAGTTCTTACCTTTTCACCCCTCCTTTCTTTTTATGTTTACTTTTTGAAATTAAATTTCTTCTTTTTTAATCAATTCTGTACGAATTTCTTGTGGAGCCAATAGTCCTGAATGAACTGGATATGATTGCTCAAGTAAGTCAAGAATGGTTTGTTGGTGTTCTGATATGCGCACATTTTCTTGACTCATATTGTAGTAACGGAGGACATAGCCTTCTTCATTTTCAGCTACTTTAAAGGCTGTTGGGCAAACTTGTGGTAAGCTGAGTGCCGCATGACTCAAGAGGCTACCAGTCGCAGCAACACTTCCTTCTTGTTTAGCAACCTGAAGACTAGTGAATGGTGTTTGAAAGGCTTTGGCACGACGGAAGGCTGAGAAGCGTTCCTGAGCTTGGTGGCATTCAAGCGCAAACTCGACTTCAAACTCACGCAAGCATTGTGCTTCTGGTGTTGGGAAGTAGCCCCAGTCACCCAACTCACCTGATGCACGCAGAATGGTCACTGCAATGGTGTCGTCTCCAAGGATTTCGTATTCATTCAATCCCTTGTTGGATACAGTCACACCTTTTTCATCGTCATACAGACTGACAAAGGCTTGTTGGTGTTGAGGATTTTCAGGATTTTCCCATGAAGCAGCTGGTTTGTTTGGTCGTGTCACTACCTCATAGATACTTTCAGAATCATTGCTTGGACGCGTGTTGTGAGTCTTAACCAAAAGACGGATACGGTGGTCTTTGGCAGTGTTAGTAAAGCGAGTTTTGCAACGGATTTGTGGATTATCAACGAAGACAGTCATCTCAGTTTCAAGAGGAATGCTTGTCAATTCTTCTGACCGTCCAGCCTCACGCTTCATAAACTCGATGATGCCTTTTTGCTCTTCTTCTAGTTTTTCATCCGCACTGACAGGAACAGTCAATTCATGTTTGAGCAAAATTTTAGCATAGCGAGCTGTGTTTTCCAAGACCTCGTAGCCCTTAAGCTCTGCATAGATAGGCTCTGTTCCTTTTGGTTGGAAATAAATATACTCGTTTCCGATGTCACCACGATCCTCAAAACGGATAAAATCTTCATAGGATTCGTGAGTTGTCTTGTCATAAACTGTGATATTGTCATCCACACTCACCCTTACAAATGGTGTATCAATCACCCCGTTTTGGTAAATACCATCACGGTGTTCTTGTTCTCCTTCCAGCAATTGGAAAGTTGTCCAAGAAAGTGGCGCTAGGTGAACTGGGATGGTCACGCGCACTTGTCGAGCGATACGAGCTTGGCGGAACTTGTCTTTTGGTAAATCGTACTCAAAATTAGCCCCCAAATCTTCGATTTTAGCCTCTACAGGACGACCATCCAAGTCCTCCACACGATAACTTGGTAAGGTTAAGGCAGCCATCTTCTTATATCCCTCTGTTGGGTGCAATTCCTTGAAATCACAAGTCGCCACATCAATCACTGTGCTGACCGTATCGACCTTATCATGCAAGCCTGTGTTAATGACAGTAAAGAGATGGTCGCTTTGAGCCTTAGCTGTAGCTACTTTGCTCTTCCACTCATTCAGAAGATTGCTCTTCACAAAGTTTCCAACTTGGTTAACCTTGGCAAAACGAGTTTCCATCTCGCGGTGGACTTCGTCCACGCTACAGCCACAGATGCTATCATGCGGTGCATTTTGCAAAAGAGTTTTCCAAGCATAGGTCAACTGGTCCTTGTGGTTGTGGCCCCCAGTGATAATAGTCAAGGGTTCTACAACTTGCTCTAGGAGGTTGCTATTTTCTTGGAAGGCTTGTTTGAGGTAAATGCGGGATGAAGAAGTGTTGGCAAGTGTGTACCAGCCGTCTGTTTCCTGACTGGTCAACTCACCTGTAACCGTTGATAAGTGTTCAGGCAGGGCACCTTCCACAGCTTGAACATATTCATCAAAGGAACTGTGAACAAAGGTCACGTCAGGGAATAGTTCATTTGCCACACGAATAGCTTCGCTCAGATTTTTCTGTACAGGCTGGTGGTCACAGCCGTTCATCATCAACCATTGGTTAGTCGAAGCGTAGGCACGCACATCTGACAATTTTTGTTTCCAGAAGGTCAAGGCCTCATCTTTATCAACTGGAATTTCATTCCCGTTACTGTACCAGTTGGCAAAGAGAATCCCAAGAACACGACTTCCGTCCGCACCCTGCCAGTACATTTCTGAAAACTGGGAAGTAAACTGCTCATCTTCGAGGACTTGGTTATCAAACCCAATCGGTTTCACACCACGACCAAAGGCTGCCACGTGAATGCCTGATTTTTGAAGAATTTGAGGCGCTTGTCCCATATTTCCAAAGGTATCTGGGAAGTAACCAATCTGGGTTGATTTGCCCCATTTTGCACATTCTGCTTGACCAATCAAGGTATTGCGAACGTTGGCTTCACTGGAGATCAAGTAGTCATCCTGCAAGATATAAAAGGGACCAATCTTCAATTTTCCTTCGTCAATGTAGCGTTGGACTTTGTCGCGATTTTCAGGGCGAATCTCCAAGTAGTCATCAAGGACAATGGTTTGACCATCCAAGTGGAAGCTCTTGAATTCAGGGTCATTTTCAAAGAGATCAAAGAGAGTGTCAAACAATTCCACCAACTGCATACGGTGGCTTTCAAAAGGCAAGTACCACTCACGGTCCCAGTGACTATGTGAGATAATATGTACGACAACATTTTCCATGAAGTAAAACCTCATTCTAAATTAAATTTTTAATGTTTTAAATGTAAATTTGTGATTCTGACAAGAATCAGTTGCGCTAAAGCGTGTTCCTTAGCGGATATCCAAGTAATCCAAGACCAACTCACAGAACATCATGTTGGCCCAAGAGAACCATTCACGTGAGTAGAGGGTCGGATCATCTACGTGGAAGCTTTCGTGCATCACACCTGTTCCACCATCACAAGCAACCAGCTGATCTAGCAAGAATTTTTTCTCAGCTTTATCTGTAGCTGTCAAGCCTTGGATAGAAAGGGCGATTGGCCAGATATAGCGATAGAAGGTATGAGAACTTCCGAGACCGCTAGCGTATTCTCCTTGGTAGAAGTAGGGATTTTCAGGGCTCAGAATGGTGCGACGAGTTGCTTGATACACTTCATCATCGACCGAACAGTAGCCCAGATAAGGCGCAGCCAACAAACTTGGTACATTTGGATCATCCATGATGCTAGCATTTCCTAAACCGTCTACTTCAAAAGCATAGATCTTCTCGCCCTTGCTGTTAGTCATGTAGGCGTAATTTTCAATCCCTTCTTGGATTTCAGCTTGCAGACGTTTAGCGTCAGCAATGATGCTTTCACTATCAGCTAGATTCAATGTAGCAAAGATTTCTTGGACATAACCTAAGACAACCACCGCAAACATATTTGATGGAATCAAGTAGCTATATTGACAACAATCATCACTTGGACGAAAAGCTGACCAGGTCATTCCTGTCACGGCAAAGTCAGGACCAAAACCATCATTTACCAAAGTGTCTTCCTTACGGTCCGTATCTCGGACAAAACGATAAGGAGAGTTGTTGTGGTCTTGTTCCACTGTCCAGAGGTGAAGAATTTCCTTGGTCGCTGCGACAAAAGTCTCATCAAACTGACTAGTCTCGCCAGTCTCTTTCCAAAGGAGATAAGCCAGCTGCAAAGGATAGCAAAGCGAGTCCACCTCATACTTGCGTTCCCATATCCAGCCATTGAGATCTGTATGATCGGTCTCGTGGTGCCCCCTCCAGTTTTCCTCTATGTTGAAGGAGTTGGCATAAGGATCCTTGAGTACCAAGGTCATCTGACGTTTGACCAAACCTGCAATGGTCTGACGCAGGAAGGCATCTCTTTTAGCCACATGCAAGTAGGGTCTGAGTTGGGCTGTCGAATCCCGAAGCCACATAGCAGGAATATCCCCAGTCAATACAAAAGTTGAACCATCTTCTAGGATTTCAACCGTATTGTCCAAGGTGTCTGTATAACAACGCTCAAATACATCCACCCACTCTGGATGGTCCTTAGCCCGCTCTGCCACTTCATCTAGCCATTCTCTAACAATTTCTTTTGAATAAATCATCGTGCAGTATCCTCTTTCAAACAAGTTTCATTTTCAGTATATAGCTTTTGAGACAGAAAATACATACACAAATGATAGTCATTTTTCTACAAAATAGTTATCTTTGAAACTCCTTTTCTAAAGGCTATCTTTTTCTGATATAATGTAGAAAAACAGCTAAAGGAAAGACTATGAAACCACTACTTGAAACCATCGATACCCGCTTTGGAACTGCCAGCAAGCATGCCTTCTCTCGGGGAAATACCCTGCCTTACACAGGCGTGCCTTTTGGGATGAATTACTTTGTGCCCCAGACCAGTGACCAGGAGGGCTCTTGGTTTTTTGATCCACATCTGCCTATCTTTCAGGGGATTCGATTAACCCACCAGCCCAGTCCTTGGATTGGGGACTACTCTTGGCTCCTTCTGACACCTGTCACAGGCCAACTGGGTGGAGACAGCCTCTTTCACCGCCAGTCTTCCTATGACATAGATAAGACCTCTTTCAAACCTCATTATCTGAAGATTTTCTCCCTGCGCTATCAGATTGAAACCCAGCTCACACCGACTTGCTACGGTGCTTCTATTCGTTTGGAGCAAAAGCAAGGCAAAGCCCTCTCCCTCTACCTTCACGTAGCAGATAAACTGACAGTGGAGCGAGTAGATAAGCGAACTCTTGCCCTCCGACAAGAAGGTAAAACTGAAACCAACAAAAATTCGCTAACGATGTTCACTGCCCTGCAAATGAATACGGATATTCTTGCTGTCAGCCAAGAAGGGAGAGACTGGCGAATTGACTTAGCAAGTAGCCATACTGAGATTCAGCTAGCCACTTCTTTCATCTCTCCTTCTCAAGCACTGCTTAATCTACCTCAAAAGGACTTTGATAGCTGTAAATCAAGTGCCCAAGCCGACTGGAAAAATCTCCTCCATCGTTTTGACGTTATCGAGACAGGAGAGGCTGACCGAACCTTCTTTGACCACTGCCTTTACAGACTCTTCCTCTTCCCACAGACTTTTTATGAGATTGATGAATCAGGGCAAGCCATCCACATGGATCTGGCTACTGGCACTGTCAAGCCCGGTGTTCTCTTCAGCAACAATGGTTTCTGGGATACCTTCCGCACCACCTTCCCCCTCTTTGCCCTTATCATACCGGAACACTACCACCGCTTTTTAGAAGGTTTCCTCAATAGCTACCGCGATACTGGTTTCCTTCCAAAATGGCTAGCTCCAGATGAACGTGGCATGATGCCTGGTACACTTTTAGACGGTATTATCGCAGATAGCGCCTGCAAGGACATGGCCCCCGACTTGGAAGAAGAACTCCTCCAAGCCATGCTTGAAACAGCCAGCAAGACCGACCCTCTCGGCATCAATGGCCGTCACGGACTAACCCAATACCAAGAACTAGGCTACCTCTCTATCGACCACCACGAAAGCGTCAGCCATACCCTAGACTATGCCTATAGCGACTTTTGTATCGCAAGCTGTGCCGAGAAACTAGGGAAAATAGAAATCGCTGAGACCTACAAGGCCGCATCACACAATTACCGCCATCTATTTGATACTGATACAGGTTACATGCGAGCGCGTGATGGTCAAGGCAACTTCCGCCCTGACTTTTCTCCTTATAGTTGGGGACGTGATTATGCCGAATGTTCAGCCATCCAAGCAACTTTAGGCGTTCTCCACGACATCCCAGGCTTAATCCAACTTATGGGTGGAAAAGAAGCATTCAGCAACTATCTTTTGAAAACCTGTCAGGAGGCTCCCCTCTTTGAGACAACAGGCTATGGCTACGAGATTCATGAAATGAGCGAGATGGCTACTGCTCCTTTTGGACAAATAGCCATTTCCAACCAGCCGAGCTTCCACATTCCTTATCTCTTCCGCTACAGCAACTACCCTGACTATACTGCCCTTCTCATCAAGACTCTCCGTCAGAAAGCCTTTCATCCAAGTTGGGAAACCTATCCTGGCGATGAAGACAATGGTAGTCTCTCTGCTTGGTACATCTGGTCAGCTCTCGGTTTCTATCCAACCTGTCCAGGCAAGCCCAGCTATGATCTCGGAATCCCTCTCTTTGACCACCTCCGAATCTATCTGGCTAAAGAAGATAAATGGCTGGATATCCATACTAAACAAAACTACAGCCATTTTAACTTTGTAAAAGAATGCCGACTAGATAATACCTCTATAACTAGCATTCAACACCAAGACCTCTTAAAAGCTGAACAACTAACTTTCACCCTCAGCTGGTTACCAAGTCAGCCGTCCACTTCCTGAAATGCAAAAATCTCCTAGCAGGCTTTCCTGCTAGGAGATTTTCTTATGAGAGGTACTTGTTCAAGCTTTGAAAATCGGATTTATCATCTGATGTTTATCAAACAATCTACCAATTAAGCTTCTTCGTCTTCTTTACGACGACGACCTGCAAGACCAAGACCAAGTAATGCACTTGCTGCAGCTGCTACCATAGCTACAGTAGAATCTGCTGTACCTGTATTTGGTAATTCTTTAGCTCCTTTACGCGCATTTGCTTGAGCTGATGTTGCTTGGCTAGCATTAGATGCTGCCTTAGCTTTGTCAGCGTCTGTCAAATTGCTTGGATCTTTAACCGCTGTTGCTGATGGATCTTTAACTCCTTCTGAATCATTAGCTTTCGCTACTGCTTTATCAGCTGGAATTACTGCTGTTGAGCCATCTGGGAAGGTTACAGTTGTTGTTCCATCTTTGCCAACTTTAACATCTGTTGCTGTTGGGTTAGATTTCTTAACTTCGTCTGCTACCTTAGCTTTTTCTGCGTCTGTCAAGTTGCTTGGATCCTTAACTGATGTCGCTGATGGAGCCTTAACGCCTTCTGAATCTTTAGACTTGTTGGCTGGTTTAGCTGTTTGATCCTGCGCTACTGGTGTGTTCTTACCTGCATCTGTAGCTGGTGTACTTGGATTTTGAACGCCTTCTGCATCTTTAGCTTTCTCAACTGCTTTAGCTGCTGGGATTTCTGCTGTTGATCCATCTGGGAAGGTTACAGTCGCTGTTCCATCTTTACCTACTTCAACATCTTTCGCTGTTGGGTTAGATTTCTTAACTTCGTCTGCTACTTTAGCTTTTTCTGCGTCTGTTAAGTTAGCTGGATCTTTAACTGGTGTCTTAGCTTCTGGATCTTTAACGCCTTCTGCATCTTTAGCTTTCTCAACTGCTTTAGCT